>NZ_JAMYQF010000008.1:0-167550 GCF_040320745.1 Mesorhizobium sp. M0621
GCCAGGCTGTTCTTGCTGCCGAAATACTCGCCCGACCTCAATCCTATCGAGAAGCTCTTCGCCAAGCTCAAGCACTGGCTGCGCAAGGCTGCCAAACGAACAGTCGAAACCGTCTGTGACGCCATCGGCCAAATCCTCGGCGAGGTCACGTCAACCGAATGCCGAAATTACTTCACCGAGGCAGGCTATGCCCAACCTAAATTCATCCCGCTCTAATCCTCTTCCTTCTCTCCGTAAATGGGGAGAAGAGAGCTAAACCGCGTTAGTCAACCGCACGAATTCCTCGACGCTGAGCGTTTCGGCGCGACGTGTCGGATCGATGCCGGCGCGTTCGAGAAGAGCCTCGCCACCGAGGCTTTTCACGCTTTGCCGCAGCATCTTGCGGCGTTGGCCGAAAGCGGCTTCGGTGACACGGCCGAGTTTTTTCACCTCGGCGGCCAGGGGGGCAGGGCGCGGCACCAGATGCACCACCGAGGAGGTGACCTTTGGCGGCGGCGTGAATGCCTGTGGAGGCACGTCGAAGGCGATTCTTGCCTCCATCCGCCAGCCGGCAAGAACCCCGAGCCGGCCATAGCTGTCGCTGCCGGCGGGAGCGACGATGCGCTCGGCCACCTCGCGCTGGAACATCAATGTCATCGAGGCGTAGAAGGGCGGCCAATCGCTGACCGTCAACCAGCGCACCAAGAGTTCCGTGCCGATATTGTAGGGCAGGTTGGCCACGATCTTTACCGGGCCGCCACTCCCGCCTGCTCGACTGGCAAGTGCCGCGAAATCCGTCTTCAGCGCATCGCCGGAGACAATCTCAAGCCGGCCGGGATAATGATCGGACACTTCGGCAAGGGCTGTCAGGCAGCGTTCGTCACGCTCGATGGCAATGACGTGGCGCGCCCCGTTGGAGAGCAAGGCGCGGGTCAGCCCGCCGGGACCGGGACCGACCTCGATTACGGTTGCATCGGACAAGTCGCCGGCGGTGCGGGCGATCTTGCCGGTGAGGTTGAGGTCGAGCAGGAAATTCTGGCCGAGCGCCTTCTTGGCTTGTAGCCCATGACGTTCGATCACCTCGCGCAGCGGCGGCAGCCCGTCGATGCTCATCCCTGCGGTCTCATGCGGCAACCGGCCTCGTGTTCGTGTCGGCCAATTGCCGGGCAAGCTTCAATGCCGCCATCAGGCTGTCGGGCCGCGCCACGCCCTTGCCGGCGATGTCGAAGGCGGTGCCGTGATCGGGCGAGGTGCGGATGAAGGGCAGGCCGAGCGTGACATTGACCGCCTCGTCGAAGGCCAGCGCCTTGGCCGGGATCAGCGCCTGATCGTGATACATGCAAAGTGCGACATCATAGCCGGCCCGTGCCCGGACATGGAACAAGGTGTCGGCGGGCAAAGGACCGAAAGCATCGATGCCTTCGGCACGCAGGATGTCCACCGCCGGGCGCACGATGCGCTCGTCCTCGAGGCCCATGGCGCCGCCTTCACCGGCATGCGGATTGAGCCCGGCAACGGCCAGCCGTGGCCTTGCGATGCCAAAGCGGCTGGCGAGGTCGGCGGCGGTGATGCGCGCGGTGGCGACGATCAATTCGGTGGTCAGCGCCTTCGGTACTTCGGCCAGAGCAATGTGGATGGTGACGGGGACGGTGCGCAGGTCGGGGCCTGCCAGCATCATCACAGGCATCGCCTCGACGCCGCTGTGCCGGGCCGCCAGATGCGCCAGGTATTCGGTGTGGCCGGGAAAGCGGAAGCCGGCATCGTAGAGCGGCTTCTTGGCGATGGGGCAGGTGACGATGGCCAAAGCTTCGCCGGCAAGGCAGTCGGCGACGGCACGGTCGATGGCCTCGATGGTGGCGGCCGCATTGGCCGGCTCCGGCCGGCCGGGGCTGTCGATGCTGCGGGCAATCAGCGGTACGATTGGCAGCGCGCGGGCAAAGACTTGCGCCGCTTGTGCTGGGGTCGTTTCGACGGTCGGCAGCGAAATGCCGAGCAGACGCGCCCGGGCGGCGATCAGCGCCGGATCGGCGAGCAGATAGAAGGGGGGCAGGGCGGCAGCCTCGCGCGCCATGAAAGCGGCGATGGCGATCTCCGGCCCGATGCCGGACGGATCGCCGGCGCTCAACGCGAGCGCAACCATTGTACTGCCCACGTCAGCGCTTGACGATGCGGGCTTTCGCCTTCAGCTCGTCGACATATTTTTTGCTGAGCTCGTCGGCGTTCTTGTCGCCGGAGCCCTCGTTCTGGAACACCATCTGGGCGACCTTGTCGTCGGACACTTCGCGCGACGAGCAGATGCCGATGAATTCGACGCCGCGTTCGGTCGCGCGCGTGACGGTGGCGCCGCCGACCTTGGTAGCCTTGATCTGCTCGGCCCAGTCCGGCGGCAGTTGCGGCGCCAGCACCCGGCCCAGATCGCGAACGGTGACATCGATCAGGCCCTTGGCGAATTCGCGCGTCGTGTTGCAGCCGCTGAAGCGGGCACGCATGGCGTCGGCCTCGCGCTTTCGCTTGGCCAGCGTTGCGCTGCGTTCGGCCGCCGGCACCACGAAGATGACCTGCTGCAGCATGTACTCGGTAGCGCTCGGCTTGGCGCCGCCTTTTTCGAGCATCTTCCTGACAAGGTCTTGTTCGCTGACGGCACCGGTGCCATCGCCGGAACGGTAACGCGCGCTCAAGGCCTGGTTCCAGGCCATCTGGGCGCGGATGAATTCCTTGAAGTGGCTCTTGGTGACGCCTGACTTCTCCATGACGCCGTCGAGCTGGCTGAGCTGCATCTTGTTGCTCGAAGCAAAACGTTGATATGCCGCCTCGACCTGTGCGTCGCTGATGCGGATGCCAAGCCGCTTGGCCTCGGCCATGCGCAGCGTCTGGTCGATCATTTCCTGGCCGGCGTCGCCCTTTTTGCGCTGCAGCTTCAGAAAGGCAGCGCGATGAGCGATGTCGCCGGTGGTGACCGGAATGTCGTTGACGACGTATTTGATCTCGCTGGCGAAAGCCGGCGGCGTCATCGCGGTGATGGACACGGACGTCGCTGCCACAAGCAACGCGAAGCCTGCTGAAAAGAGGTATTTCCTCATCGTTGGTATCCCAATTCTATCCCGGTTCCGCCCATTTTATCGTTTCCAGGTGCGCGAAATCCGTGCCAGCCCTATGCGGCGAAACGATGTCGCCGATGATTACTGGATCGTGTCGATGGCACTGCTCGACGAGCCGAAATCGCCGAGGGTGCGGAACGACAGGTTGAAGCCGATGGTCTGCGACACCTCCCTGGTGTTCAGGTCGCGGGACTGGGAGTAGGTCATCAGATAGGTGAAGCAGGAATCGTTGTAGGCGAAGCCGACACCGTCCTTGACCAGCAGGCTTTGCTGCAAGTCGTAGGTTCCGGTGCCGAAGACGCGCCAGTTCTCGGCCAGATGCGTCGATGCACCAAGTGTGACCTCGTGGCGGTCGGTGGTGAAACCGTAGAGCGGTTGGGCTTGGATGAAGGCGTATTTGGCGCTCAGCGACACTGGCAGGCCGGAATAGGCGGCCTTCAGTTCGGCGCGGCGGATCTCAAAGCTCTGTTCGTCGAAACGGCCGCTGACCGAGGCCGCGAAGCCATTGGGGCTGTTGATGCCAAATAGGCCGACATAGTCGGACTTGGTCGTGTCGAGACCTGAATAGGCGCCGACATTGACAAGATCCGGAGCGGCGAAGGAGTTCTCGCCGCCGATCTGATAGGATTGGCCGAAAATGGCATTGGTGCCCCAGCCATTGTTGTACGAGCCGGAATAGCGGAAGCCGACATTGGCGCGCGAACCGCCTTCGACACGGTCGTAGCCGGAGAACTTATCGCGCTCGAACAAGGTGGTCGCGTCGAACACTATGCTTTGGGCGTCTTCGTTGGGAACAGCCAGACCGCCGACATACTGCTCGTTGGGGCGCATGAAGACCTGCGCCATCGGCTCGATCACGTGGCTGGATCCACTCGCCATTGAAAACAGCATTGGCCAACGCATCTCAAGGCCTGCGGTTGCCATGTAACGGGCGAATGACGAGCGCATATCGTCGTTGGTATTTATTTCAGGGTTCGTCGCCATCTCTTTGATGGCAGCAAGCGAAGCCGACGATGCGTTGAGGTAGTCCACGTCACCCTGCAGTGCGAGCAACGGCGTCAACACCAGCCCGCCATCGGTAACGAAGCTGCGTTTCCACTCGGCCTCGACGGTGACACGGCCGGATTCGCCTTCGATGCCACGGACACGCTCGGTTGGCGTAAGCGGGTTAAAAGGAGTCGAAAAGGCTTGATCGAGATCATCACGACGGATGACCCGCGCGTTGGCGTTGAGCGACAGCTGGCCGCCGGCCACCGATACGTCGGGAATATAGGCGTAGTCGAGCGACGGCAGCACCCAGGGCTGTTGCCCGCTTCGCGCGGATATGTTGTCGTCCGGCGTATCTTCCTGCACATCGAAGTGCATGGCACGCACGTCGAAATAGTTGCGGCCGTTGAGGCCCGTCAGATAGACCGAGGACTGGTGGACGGAAGCATTGTACTTGTCGATATTGTAGGTGTTCGAGAAGTTCTTGTCGGTCTGCAGCAGCACATCCCAGCCGAAATTCCAGCGCGAATTGATGGCGAACTGGCCCTGGGTTCCCATCATGCCGCGGAATTTGTTAGGATCGCCCGCCGAACCCGAGTTGACATTGTGGCCAGCGGTGCTGGGAAAAGCTGTCGTGTCGAGAAAAGCATCGGGATCCTGCTGATGGATCCCGGCGATCTTCAAACTGTACTGGCCATTGTTGAAGCGCTGGCGCCACTCGGCCTCACCGAGGAAGCCCTGCTTGGTGTAGCCGGTGCCGGTGACGGTCAGGTCATAGGTCGGCGACAGTGCGAAATAATAGGGAATTTTCACGCCGACGCCGAGGTCGTCGTTGAAGATGATACCGGGAATCAGGAAGCCGCTCTTGCGCTTCACCGTCGGATCGGCAATCTCGAATGCAGGCAGATAGGCGAGCGGGAACCCGAAGAACTCGAAATTCGCATTCTCGAAGCGAACCGTCTTCTTCTCGCCGTTCCAGATGATCTTCTTGGCCTTGACGCGCCAGGTCGGCGCTTTGTCGGGCTTGTCCTCGCACGGTTCGCAGGCGGTGTAGACGCCGTTGTGAAACGTGGTCAGCACGCCGCCCATGCGCTCGGCGCTTTCGGCGGCGAAATAGGCCTTGTCGATGGTTTCGACGCGCAACGCGTTGACGAAGCCGTCGGCGAAATCATCGGTGATGTCGATATGTTCCGAATTGATCTTGGTGCCGTCGCTGTTGATGACTTCGACATTGCCGCTCGCGACCATCCGCTTGGTGTTGCGATTGTATTCGACTCGCTGGGCGACAAGGCGATTGCCACCATAGTCGATCTGCACGCCACCGACGGCGGTCACCGTCTGATTGTCGTTGTTGTAGACCAGCGTATCGGCCGCCAGCAGCATCTGCGAGCCGGACGGAACCGACGTCGCCATGTCGCCGACATCCTGCGCGAACGCCGGCATCGGGACGGCGCAGGCAAGCACGCACGCCAAGGCGGTCGCCGCATAGAGGCGCGCCAAACGGGCCTGCCTGTTGCTGGGCAAAAACGCCTCCCTCACTAGCCGTCTTCCTTGTATAGCAGGAAAGTCACCCCGAAGAACATAGCCACTACGACCGGCACCCAGGCTGCTACGACAGTCGGCACGAACCCCGCCACGCCGAATGCCTTCACCAGCACCGAAACGACATAAAGCAGAAAGCCAGCGATGATGCCACCCAGAATCATCGTCGCCGACTGCCCCATCCTCGCAAATCGCATTGAAACTGTTGCCGCAATCAGCGTCATGGCGACGAGAAGGAACGGCAACGCCACCAGCGAATCAAACTGCATGGCAAAAGCATTTGCCTTGAGGCCGAAGGAGCGGGCAACCTCGATTTTTCCAGGCAGGTCATAGAACGGGATGGTTTCGGGGCGCGCCAGCCGCTCCTGCACGAATTCGGGCTTCAGATTGGTCGGCACGCGATCGCTTGGCGACACCTGGATCGTGCCGTTCTGGAACGTCTTGACGTCCTGCAATTCCCAATAGCCGTCGCGCAGGAAGGCCCGCGCGGCGTCCTTGCGTTCGACGATGTTGCCTTGCGGGTCGAGAATGAAAAAGACGACATCGGCCATCTCCAGGCCCTGGTTCAGGATGGCCCGCGCACCGATGATGGTGTCGCCCGAACTGGTTTTCTGCCGGATCCAGGGCGCGGCATCGGCCGAAACCGTGTTCGATTTGCCGGAACGCAGCTGAGTTTCGATCTGCTCGGACCAGGAGAATGCATGAGCGGCGAGCGGATTGATGACCCCAACCGACAGGACGCCGAACAGCAAGGCTCCGATGCAGCATGGCAAGAGGAATTGCCAGGCGGAAACGCCGGCGGAACGCGCAATGACCAATTCGTAGCGCCGGTTGAGCGACACCAGCGTCGCCATCGCCGAGAAGAGACCGACAAACGGCACCGTCTGCAGCATGATCATCGGCATGCGGAGCCCCGAAATGGCCACTGCCGTTCCATAGGTGAAGCCGGGCAGGCCGGTGGTGCGGCCGGAGAGTTCGGTGAAATCGATCAGGAACACCAGCGCCAGGAGGCCGATGAAGAACCAGAGGGTGATCGTCACATAGCGGAAGAAAAAATAGCGGCCCAGCGTCCACCCCATCAGCTGACCCCTTGCCCTGAAGTGCCACGCCTGGACAAACGCAGCTTGAGAGCGTTCCAGCTGTCACCGATGCGGGTGGCGAAGTTTGTTATCCAGTCGGCCCAGGCCACCGGCAGTTCCATGGTCCGGTTGGAGACGATAAACCAGATCGCCACCGCGGAAGCCACAATCGGCACGCCATAGACCATATAGGCATATTGCGGGATCTCATCGGCCTTGCTGGCGGCAAAAAAGCCCAGCCAGCGCACGAACAGCGATATCGAAATCGCCGTGATCAGCGGATTGACGCGCGCCTCGCGGTGCGAGCGCGCGTCTCCGGCGACCGCGAGCGCGATGAGCGCGAAGACCATGGAATAGGTCCATTCCGAAAACCGCTGGTTGATCTCGGCCCGGAATTCATTTGGAATTTGCTGGTAGTTCTTGTCGTTGGGGTTTGGATTGAGCAGGTACTGCGTCGTCTGGTCCTTCGGCAGGAGCGTCACCTCCGAAGCCGCTGCCATGAACGCCGACATGTCGAAGGCATAGGACGTGAACCGGATGACCGACAGGTCGCCGGTCAGCGTTTTGCGATGGATAACGCCGTCATTCATCATCAGCACCTTTTCGCCGCCGCGTTCGACGATGCTGCCGGTCTTGGCATAGTAGACGAGGTTGACGCCTTCCTCGCGTGAATCGGCGACGAAGATGCCGCCCAGCCGATTGTCGGGAAGCCGCTCGCCGACCTGCAGGAACAGCCCGTCCTCGACCTTGCGGAAGGTGCCCTCCTGGATGATCAGCGACAACAGATCCGCGCGCGACGACGCCACCAGGGCCCGGTTTTTCTGTCGTGCATAGGGGTCGATGCCGTTGTCGACGGCAAAGGAAAAGACGGCCGCCGCGAGCGCCAAAAGCATGATTGGCCGCACGATCGTCCAGCGCGAGGCGCCTGCGGCGTTGACGACGGCGAGCTCGGAATCCGAATTCATGACGCTGAGTGTCTGTGCGACCGCCACCACAAGGGCGAAAGGCACGACGATCGGGATGATGGACGGGAGAATGAGGGCGGCGACCTCGAAGAAGGTCAGCGCCGATTGGCCGCTGTCGGTGACCAGGTCGATCTTTGCCAGCACCTGCGTCGTCCACACGATGGCCAGCGTCCAGACAAGCGCGGCCATGAAGACCACGAAAGCGCGGCGCATGATGTAGCGTTCAACGACCTTCATGAAGGCTTTTCTCGATTTTCTCGAACGGCATCATGCCACCGCACAAGGGTAGCTGTCCGGCAGCGCCTGCACAACTGGCTCCAACAGAGGCTCGATCCGGTTCCCGTCCCAGGTCACCCGCCCCGGCGGGCCGGAGTGTCGGCGGGAATGGATAAGAAAGGGAGAACATCGATGGTTAACAACAGGTTGCGGCAAAAAGCGGGGCCGTGCCGCGAAGAATCATTATCGATTCCGTAGGTCATATGGGATGCGAATTCGGCAAAGTCTTGCCAAATGCCGGAAAACGACCAAATGTCGCGCATCGCTTCGAACCGTTTTCCCCCAAAAGCTGCGCATTCCCTGAAAGCTGGACATGATGAATCAAAGACCGTCGATCGCCTTCGCCAAATTCTCCGCACCCCAGACCGCGTCGAACAAGAAGGGCACAGTCTTCGTGCTCTCGGCGGATGAGGGCGGCCTGAGCGACGCAGCCAAGGCTTGCGATCCCGGCAAGACACTGGAGCGGGCCTTTCCGGTGGCCGAGTTCACGGGCAAGTTCGCCAGCGTCGTGGAAGTTCTGGCGCCACAGGGAGCGTCGCTCGACAGGCTGGTGGCGATAGGCGCCGGCAAGGTGTCGAGATTGGATGATTATGCTTGGCTGAAGCTTGGCGGCACCATTGCCGCGTCGCTGCGCAAGGCGACCGACGTGGCTGTGGTGCTCGATCTCGCCGGCGCGTCGCCAACTGGCAAGGATGCGGCAAGCCTTGCGGCGGGCATTCTCCTGCGCAGCTATTCCTTCGACAAATACAAGACCAGGAAGGACAAGGACGACGGCAAGGCCGAGCCGAAAAAGCCGGTCAAGGTGACCATCCAAACCGCCGATCCGGCTGCGGCGAAAAAGGCCTTCACCGATGCCGAGGCGGTGATCGACGGCGTCCTTCTGGCGCGCGACCTCGTCAACGAACCGGCAAACGTGCTCGGGCCGGTCGAGTTCGCCGCCCGCGCCAAGGAACTCGAGGCGCTCGGCGTCAAGGTCGAGATCCTGGCCGAGAAGGAAATGAAGAAGCTCGGCATGGGCTCGCTGCTCGGTGTCGCACAGGGCTCGCCGCGCGGCGCCCGCATGGCGATCATGCAGTGGAATGGCGGCAAGCCAAAGGACAGTCCGGTTGCCTTCGTCGGCAAGGGCGTCACCTTCGACACCGGCGGCAATTCGATCAAGCCGGCCTCCGGCATGGAGGACATGAAGGGCGATATGGGCGGTGCCGCCGCCGTCACCGGCCTGATGCATGCGCTGGCCACGCGTAAGGCGAAGGCCAATGTGGTCGGCGTCATCGGTCTGGTCGAAAACGCTGTCGACGGTCATGCCCAGCGTCCCGGCGACATCGTCACCTCTATGTCGGGCCAGACCATCGAGGTGCTCAATACCGATGCGGAGGGCCGCCTCGTGCTGGCCGACGCGCTGTGGTACTGCAACGACCGCTTCCAGCCGAAATTCATGGTCAATCTGGCGACGCTGACGGGCGCCGTCATGGTCGCGCTCGGACAGCACTATGCCGGCCTGTTTTCCAACAATGACGAATTGGCCGAAAGGCTGACGGCGGCGGGGCAGGTTACGCAGGAGCGGCTGTGGCGCATGCCGCTCGGCGCCGAATACGACAAGCTGATCGATTCCAAGAACGCCGACATGAAGAACATCGGCGGCCGCTATGGCGGTGCCATCATCGCCGCGCAGTTCCTGCAGCGCTTCGTCAAGGAGACGCCGTGGGCGCATCTCGACATTGCCGGCACCGCGATGGGCTCGCCGTCCAACGAGATCAACCAGTCCTGGGCGTCGGGGTTCGGCGTCAGGCTGCTCGACCGGCTGGTGCGCGACAATTATGAGCAGTAAGTGGATTCAATCACTATAGACTGAAGCGATGGCCGACGTCCTGTTCTACCACCTGACCGAATCGACGCTGGAGGATGCGCTGCCAGGCCTCTTGGAGCGCAGCGTCGATCGTGGCTGGCGTGCCGTGGTGCAGACCGGCACCGAGGAACGCCGTGATGCGCTCGACCAGCATCTCTGGACCTTCCGTGACGATTCGTTCCTCGCCCACGCAACCGATCGTGAGGCATATCCCGGCGAACAGCCGATCTTGTTGACCACCGGCGACGGCAATCCCAACCAGGCCAAAATAAGGTTCCTCGTCGACGGCGCGGCGCCGCCCGACCTTGGCGGCTACGAGCGTGCGGTGTTCCTGTTCGACGGCCACGATGCCGCCCAGGTCGAAGCGGCGCGGGGACACTGGAAGGTGATGAAGGACGCCGGCCATGCCGTCACCTACTGGCAGCAGACGCCAGACCGCCGCTGGGAGCGCAAGGCCTAATGCATGTCGCCCAAAAGCGATCTCGGTTTCGGGAGAACGGCATGCATAAAAACAAAGACCTAAAGCAGGTCGCCTGAACCGTTCAGTCGACCCGCTTTAGACCAGTGGCTTGTCGCAGAAGACAGTATCTACTGCTTTGCCTTGATCCGGTTCATTTTCCTGGTGACGTAGTCGCCGTATTTCAATTTCATCGACTCGTCCGACCGGTTGCGATGCGAACTCCTGAAAACGTACCACTCGCCGTCAGGAGATTTACGCTTGTAGATCACCTTGCCTGCCTGGCGATGCTCGAAGCAGGTCATCGAGCCCTTCACACCCCAGGAGCCGTGCCACTGCGCGCGGTAGCACAGCTTGCCGCCTCCGGGAATGAACCACATGCCATCGCCATAGCCCGATTTGCCTTTGTCGTGGGTCCAGGCGTCGAACTGCCGCTGTTTGACGGCAAAGAATCCGGCGCCCTTCTTGGCCCACAGCCACGTATGGTTCTGATAGATCTGGTAGACGCCTTCGTCAGGAACCGCGGCCGCCTTTTGTGCCTGCTCGGCGATTTTCGTCGCCGCCTTGGCTGTCGCGGGGATCTGGAAGGCAAGAACAAGAACGGAGCAGGTGAATGCCGCTCCGAGACAATTTCCCAGTATTCGTTTCACGAAAGTCCTCCACAGACTGATTTATGCCATGCCTCAACCATCTTCCCGAACCGCTGGTTCGGGAAGGATCACGATCAAACAAGGAGATGGAGATCCATCCGATCGCGCCGGGATGGTCCGGCACGATGCGTCTACGGCAGGACGTGCTGGGTTACCCTCCAGTCGGGCAGACCGTAGCCATTCAGCCACGGCCACACTTCCTTCTGGTTGAAGTAGACGACCGAAGTCAGCGCCGGGAACTCCGCATAGGATTTGCGGGTATCTTCCTGCCACTTCGACACATAATCCTGCTTTCCGACATAGCCGAGTTCCGCCACCACGATCGGCTTGTTGAATCCTGCGACGCGGTCATAGCCGGGCTTCAGCATCTCGGCGAACGTACGGTCACGACCGGCCTCGGTATTGTCCCTTTTCTGCAGACCGAACACCGACAGGCCGATGACATCGACGTAGTCGTCTCCAGGATAGTATTTTTCCAGACCCTCTTCGCCTTTGGGTGACCACATGTACTTGGCGGCCGGCGCGGCTTTCCGGCAAAGATCAACTTCGCGCTTATAGGCGGAGATCCAGTCCTCGGGAGCCCAGTTGGCCCAGGTGAAGCGGCCGTTGTTGTCCTCCATTTCCTGTGCCCAGCGAATGGTCACCGGGCTCTTCATCTGTCCCACCAGGTCGCAGATCGCCTGCATGTTGGCGTCATATTTGCCGCTCAGTATGCCGTCGCGCAATTCGGGCGGGGTGATGCGCCAGTCCTTCGACCACGTCCACGGCTCAACCGTGATCAGCAGCGAACGGCCGCGTTGCAGCGCATAGGCGTCGGCCAGCGGCAGCGTCGTCAGATCGACGTCTTCCCAGGGTAGGAACAACTCTTCGATGCTGGCAGTCTTGTCGGCGCTGAAGTCCCCATAGGGATCATAGGCTCCGAATGCCGAAGCGGCGCTGCTCGTCTGAACGGGGTCCGTCGCGGCGACGGAGCCGGCGCCTCCTGCAGTGGGGAACGCGGCGCTCCCGCCCAATACCAGCGCGATTGCAAGTGCATTTGCTGTGGAGTGTTTCATGTTAATCTCCCGTGGCTTCGACCTCTTGCGGAAGTTGAAGCTTCGCCCATGCGCATCGATGCCTGATCGACACGACCATCCAAAACCCATCGGCTCTGTTGGCGGAATCTGCGGGATTTCGGAGCGACCATTGGCGGGTGTGCGAGCTTTCGCACGGCGTCCACCCAGAAATTATCTCTCAATGCACCGACACCGAGGGGCTACGGAGAGAAAGTTCGCCGCGATACTCACAAATTCGCGTCAATATCCCGATATATCATCCCTAGCTAATTTAAGAGCCGGTCGCGACCAAGAGTCAAGTGCAATTAACGGTTGCTTAACCTTAACACGCGCGACATGGTTAACGCTGCTGTCAAGCTGGTCTTATCGCACGGCCTTTGGCCCATCGACGAATTCTCCGGCGCTCAAAAATTGATCGCCAGTCCTGCGTTGGTGAGTTGCGACCGTTCCACGGAACTGTCTCCTTGGTGTTAGGTTAACCAGTTCTCAAGAAGCCTAATTAACAAATTCCTAATTTAGTTGACTCTAAGAAGGTGTGAGCAGATTCTACGGCCGGGTAGGCTTGTCAGCCGTCGTTCGGCTGATGCTAGGGTGCGGCGGTACGTGTATGAGTGTTTCCGCGGACGGAAGGATCATCAGCGGTAAGACCAGGCCGACACGGCGGCATGGAGCGGCTCTGGGCAAGGCGGCGGAGAAGGTTCCTTTTTTGGTACCGGTCCTGTCGGCCACCCAGCAGCGGATCTGGAGGCTGGGACTTGCTTGCTGGTCAGTCACCTTCGGATTTTTCTGGTTCTGGTGGCTGCAGCCCGAGCACCTCGAGCACATCTTTCCATACATGTTGGCAACACTCACGCTCGTATGGCTGACATTCATGCCGATGTATTTTCTCTTGAACGTGCATGCGATGAAAAAGCCGTCCGGGCTTCACACGATCCCGAAGCATTCGCGTGTCGCGATGGTGGTTACCAAGGCTCCGTCAGAGCCGTTTTCCGTGGTTGCGCGAACCCTCGAGGCAATGCTGGCGCAGGACTATCCGCATGATACCTGGCTGGCCGACGAGGATCCGTCCGAGGAAACGGTTGCCTGGTGCGATGCCCGAAACATCATGATTTCGACGCGGCGCGGGCGGGAAGATTATCACCGCAAGGTGTGGCCTCGCCGGACGCGCTGCAAGGAGGGGAATCTGGCGTTCTTCTACGACCACTATGGTTATGAACGCTATCATTTCGTCGCGCAGATGGATGCGGACCACGTCCCGACACCAACCTATCTCAGGGAAATCCTGGCCGCCTTTGCCGACCCGGCGGTTGGCTATGTGTCGGCGCCGAGCATTTGCGACAACAATGCCTCCGAAAGCTGGTCGGCGCGCGGCCGGTTGTTTCCGGAAGGGATGTTCCACGGACCCTTGCAGTCCGGCCACACGGGCGACGGAACGCCGCTCTGTATCGGCTCGCACTATGCTGTGCGAACCGCCGCGCTCAAGCAAGTCGGCGGCCTTGGTCCGGAACTGGCCGAAGATCACTCGACGTCCATGCTGTTCATTGCGGCTGGATGGCGCGGCGTGCATGCGATAGACGCCATTGCCCATGGCGACGGCCCGCAAACCTTTGCCGATCTTGTCACGCAGGAATTCCAGTGGTCGCGGAGCCTGATGACGATCATGCTCGAATACTCACCCATATACCTCTCCAAGGTATCGCCACGGCTGAGATTCCAGTTCCTGTTTCGCCAGCTCTGGTATCCGCTTTTCGCCGTATTTTCACTTCTCATGTACGTCATGCCGATATACGCGCTTCTTACGGGGCAGAACTTCGCCAATGTGACGTATGTTGACTTCCTTTTGTACTATGCGCCGAACTCGATTTCGCTGATTATGCTGGTGGTGTTGTTGAAGTCCTTCAGCCTGTCGCGCCCGCTCACCGCCAAGACGGTCAGTTGGGAAGGAACGCTGTTCTCGTTCTTCGCGCGTTGGCCGTGGGTGCTGGCGGGCACGCTGTCGTCAATCCGTGATTATCTGACCAAGTCGTTCGTCGATTTTCGCGTTACCCCCAAGGGCAGTGGCCCGAAAAACCTGCTGCCTGCCCGCGTCATTGTTCCCTATGTGGCGCTTGCAATCGGGGCTTCGCTGCCGGTCCTTCTTATAGACCGCGCCTCGGACGCCACCGGCTTCTACTGGTTCGCTGCCTTCAACGCGTTCGTCTACGGGTTGCTTGTGGTCGTGATCATCACCAGGCACCTCGTGGAGAACAGAATCTCGTTGCGACGCAATGTCGCGAAACTCGCCTTGCAGGCCTCGCTCGCCGGTGTCGCGCTCTCCGTCCCAGGCGCTGCGTTCTATGACCGCGGCCTGGAAGGCATATACGGGCTCCAGCAGGGTGCGGGCAGTGTGCGCATCGTCAGCGTGGCCTATCCGGTTTCTGGAGCCGGCCGTGGCGGGATCGGAACCCGCACATTCCATTTTGACCCCGGCTGGGATCCGCCACGCTGACGCCGAGAGGGGTCCGTGCGCAAACAGCTCCCCTGAACCGCATTGGCCTTGATAGCCGGTCGGCAAGCTGTGGCAGCGCCAGGCACAAGCCCAAAAGATCAAATTTTAATAATATCCGATCGAGTGCCGAAAGACCGCGCTCATCATGTCGTTTGCATGATCTTTAATAAGTCTCCCCTAATATACAATCCATGATGTGAGTGGCGACAGGCTACTCGCGTGGCGCGGAAAGCAAACAAGAGCAAATAGATCTCCGCGCTCCAGCGACTTGTATTCGTGGCAGGGGATGGCGATGAACAAATTTATGGAAAGAGGGGCAAGGATGGGCAAGAAATATGCCTGTGCATTTGCCGCCGTTGCACTGATCTCGATGGTGTCCGGATGCCAGAGCATGGATGCGACCAGGACCAGTTCGATCGGCACAAAGTCGGCGGTTCATACGCTCGGCAAGAAGGTGCACTACGTCAAGAACAAGCGGCGACATCCGATCAACCGCCAACCGCTCACACAGACGACCAGCGTGACGCGCACGAGGCAGGAGGCCTATGCGGCCTTCGTGCGGCCGCAGCGTATCGGCAGGCCGGCGCCGGTGAAAGTCTCCTACCACCTGGGCAATGGCGGCCCGTTCCTGGGTCATTCGCCCTGGATTTGCGGCCCGAGCGGCTTCGGCCAGCGCGCCAGCTGCCGTTCGCGTTACTAGAATATCAAACCCAAAAGTGGCGGCACGATTTGACTGGGAAGTCTGCCGCCCCTGGTCTTCGCCGGGGGGCGAGAGTCGAGGGCAAGAGATTGGCGCAGGTGTTGCACCTTACCTCTTGCCCTCCGACCGTCATTCTTGGCGATGCCAGTCGACGAACCCTGGCAGTCCTTCCTCGATCGGCACCGGCGACCTGAAACCGAAATCCCTCTCTAGCGCCCTAGCCATGAAGTCCGCTGCCCCGGTCAACGCTATGGGCGCAGAACCCCCATGGCGTTCCAGTCAGGTCACGATGGCCGGCTGGGGCGGAGCCAGCCGTCACTGTCGCCGGGCGCAGGCCGCGGCCGCGCGACGTAGGCCGATGCTCCGTTCGCCTCGTGATAGACGCGTGCCAGCATTTCCGCCAGCACGCCCGACGTCACCATCTGCACCCCGGCGATGAGCAGGAAGAAGCCGGTGAACAGCATCGGGCGTGTTCCGATGTCTTCCGCGAAAAACAGCTTCAGGCAAAGCAGATAGGCAAGTATCAGCGAACCAAGCGCACCAAGCACGATGCCGATGCCGCCGAAGAAATGCCCGGGCCGTGTGCGGTAGCGCATGAAGAAATACATGAACACCAGATCGAGCACGACCCTGAAGGTGCGCGAAATACCGTATTTGGACTGGCCGTGGATGCGGGCGTGATGCGTCACCACCTCCTGCGCGATGCGTCTGGGGGTCGTCACCGTGGCCAGCCATGCCGGGATGAAGCGGTGCATCTCGCCATAAAGCTTGACGCTGCGGATGACGTTGCCGCGATAGACCTTGAGGCTGCAGCCATAGTCCTTGAGCCGCACGCCGGTGACGCGCGCGATCAGCGCGTTGGCGATGCGCGAGGGCAGCCTGCGCATGAAAAAACCTTCCTGGCGGTCCTTGCGCCAGCCGACCACCATGTCGAGATCCTCGCTCAGCAGGCGATAGACCATACGCGGGATGTCGTAGGGATCATTTTGCAGGTCGCCGTCGATCGTGGCGATGACGTCGCCGCGCGCCGCGTCGATGCCGGCTTGCATCGCGGCGGTCTGCTTGTAGTTGCGCACGAGCTCGACCGCATGCACATGCGGGCCGTAATGCGCTGCCAGGCGCCTGATCTCGCTTACCGTCGCGTCGGTGCTGCCGTCATCGACCAGCACGACCTCCCACGGCTGGTCGTAGCCTTCCATCGCCCGGTGAATCCGTGCCAGCAGCGGCTCGACGTTCTCGGCCTCGTTATACATGGGCACGACGATGGACAGCGTATGGTTCGGCATCACCGCGCCGTCAGGCAGTCCCGAAGCAGGGATGGGCAATACGTTCATTGGGATGGCTTCCTTGCAGGTCCGACAGCCGGGTTCCCCGGCAGCGTCGATTTCGACGGAAACAGCCAGGCGATCGCGCCCGTGGCGATAGCCGAGCAGAAGATGAACAGGTGCAGCGCCAGCGCCGCCTGCAGGCCGCTCTTCATCGCGATTCCGGACGTGAGCAGCGCCGCCGCCGCACCCGCCTCATAGGTACCGAAGCCGGCGACGCCTTGCACTGGCAGTATGGCGGCGCCTTCGGCTCCGACGACGCCGGGAAAGGCGGTGGTGAACGATGTCCCCAATATTAGCGCCAGCAGCCATCCCTGCACGGTGAGCTTCAGCGACCAGTTGGCGATCGTCCACCACCAGCCGTAGCGTGAGCGCCCGGTTGCCTCGGTGAAGGTGTCGCGCAGCAGGCCGAGCTTGGCCACGATCTTGCCGCGACCGGCCCAGTCATGCGGCGCGCGCGCCCAGCGCGGCAGGTACCAGGCAGCGGCGATCAAGGCGGCCACGCCAGCGATCCTTATCGCCGGATGCAGGCCCGGCCACACCGCCAGGGCCAGCACGCCGACGACGAAGGCATCCTGCAGCCTGAACCACAGCAGCGAGGCGCTGGCGCGCATGATCGGTACGCCGAAGACCTGGCGCAGGAGCAAGGGAAAGGCCGTCTCGCCGCCGCGGAAGGGGACGACGTTGATCATTGCATTGTGGATCAGGATGACGCGCAGGCAGGCACCGAAACGGCCTTGCACCTCGTCGCTGAACTCGTCGCAGACACGCAGAGTACGCAAGACATAGGTGACGAAAAACGCGATCGTCGCCACCGCGAACGTGCCAGGCGTGATGCGGTCGAAGGCGTCGCCGACCATCCGCCAGCGCGAGTCGCTGGCGAGCCAGGCCAGCAGTGCCAGCGTCACGACTATCGAGATTGCTCTTTTCAACCAATTCTCCGCCGGTTTTCACCGCCGCGTTCCAGCGGCAGCATCGCGTGGCGCCCGAATATCCCTGGCGTCATCGGGGATCGGTTCGCCTGGCCCACCGCCTTGCCGGCCTTCCGCAGGCGAATGCGGGGCCGCTTAACCGCCGGGACCATGTCCTGTCAAAGGCCCACAGCCCCAGACGGTCGCGGCTCTCATGGACGGGTGATCCTATAGACCAGCAAATCATCCGAATCCACAAGCTTGGTTCCGGTCTTGTCCAGATAGTCGACGACCCCGCCATGATGCTCGAGGAACAGCCGGTCCTGCTTGTCGGCGGCGTTCTTGGCCGTGCCGAACAGGTCCGCGCCTTGCGCGCGCAACTCCTCGAGCTGGACGATCGCGGTGGCGTCGTCCGCGACGAATTTCGACCATTCGATATCGCCTCCGCCGGGTGGGAACACCCAGCCGCGCGCCCTGCTGTAATAGACCGCGACGGGATCGCCGGCCTCGGGCGCGATAGCGATGACGAGGTCGCCCGGGCGCGCCAACCGTGCCAACTCCTCGCCAAGCAGCTTGCCGTTGATGGCGATCGGCGCCTTCATCGTCCTGACCAGGGGAAAGGTCGACCACACGAGTGTGACGACCGCGATGCAGATCGAGCGCAGCACGACCGCCGGCGACAGGGCGGTTCCCGATGCAAGCGTTGCCAGGAGAAGCGCGCCGCGGCCGCAGAACATCGCGAACGGCACATGGAAGATGTGGTAGTTCCAGGGATTGCTGGTGATCTCGCGCGCCGCCGCCAGATAGACGACCATGGCCGCAGCCAGCCAAACATAGGGAATGACCGAAAGGGTGCGTCGCTTCGGGTCTTCGGCGCGTCTGGGCGGCATCCAGAAGCCGACCGCGATCAGCACCATGAACGGATAGCCATAGAACCACCAGACCGAGGTGTTCCACACGGATTTGAAGTAGAAGCTGTTCCTGAAGAATGTCCAGAAGCCGGAATCCCAGACATAGCCGCTGCCCGCGACGTGATAGGGCGGGTAGCTGCGGCCGAGATAGATCGCCCAGCTGAAATAGGCGCCGATGATGGCCAGGCTCAAAAGCCCCGACAGGAAGGCCCTGGTCGCCTGCTTCCACTTCTTCTCCAGCATCCAGCAGACCATCAGGTAGAAGATGACGGCGCCGGCGGCGAGGCCTGGTGGCTTTGACAGCACGCCGAGCGAGAAGCTGACCGTGGCGAGCGGCAACAGCCAGCCGCTGCCGCCGGCCCAGTATTTCGCGAAAAGCCAGACGCCGAGCGTCACCAGGGCCAGCATCGAGGGGTCGGGAAGAAACGAGCTGTCGATCATGATCGCCGCCGGCATCAGCGCGTAGGCAAGGGCCGCGGCGTGGGCGTGCGTCTCGCCCCAGAACAGCGCCGTTAGCCTGTGCAGCGAAAACACCGTCACCAGACCGAAGCAGGCCGCAACCATGCGGCCAAACCAGTCATGCCAGCCGAAGAGTTGGTAGAGCAGGGCAGTTAGATAGCTGACGATCTGGAACTCGCGGCCCTGATAACTTGGCCCAGGTCCGGTCCAGCTGACCTCCGGGAAAAAGATGTTCCAGCTGCGCTGCTGGAAATTGTCGGCCATCATTGCCGTGCTTGTCTCGCGCCAGCTGAAGGCGTCAACCAGCGGCAAGGTTATGTCGTGGAACCGGAACATGCCTGCGATGAACAGGATCCCCAGCAAGATTGCCGTGTTGGGGCTCAGGTAGTTGCGAGCAGCCCTGTCCCGCTCGGCCGACTGCCGCAGGTATTGCTGAACTTCGGCCTGATTCAATTCCGGGTCGTCCGTCATTTGAAACCGCGTCCTCTCTGACATCAGCGGATGTTGCTTTTGCGCGCGGTTGTCAAAGGTGCGGGAGTATACGACGCAATCCTTAATTTTGACGACAGCGGGCTATGCGTGACTCGAATAGTTGCTGTCCGTCGGCTTCGCGAACGTTGACATCACGGTTCTCGCGGCTGTTAGATAGTTCGTATGGCTGTCGCGCCGATAGCGCTGCCCTGGGTCAAACAGATATGCGAACGCCAATTGTGCCGATAGCTCCGACCAGATCGCCGCCGCCAGGTGTCGACCGTCGGCGACACAAGAAACGTCGTCGGTTCGCAAGTTGCACACTACTTCTGTTTCTCCTGACTCTCTGTGGCCAGACGGCGCTTGCGGGAACGGCGCACGCGGCGGCCGCCAAGGACAGCGCAGACAGCGCAATCGTTCCAACTGCCTATGAGTTGCAGCTTCTGTACGCCGACCGCACATGGATATGGAAGAACGGAGCGGCCTATTTCGCGCAGGGCGATCGACACCTCAGGGCTTGGACGTCCGGGCAGGACACGGCATCCGTCGCGGCGGGAAGATGGCTGGTCACCAAGAACGGCAAGGTGTGCATGGAGCTCGCCTGGCGGTCGAAGGCCTACACCGGCAAGCAGCATCGCACCTGCTACAGCCACCGGATCCAGGGCGAGAACATCGAGAAACGCAAGGATCCGGATGGGGAATGGTACAGTTTTAAGCGATCTCCCGAGGGTCTTTCCGACGAACACCGGAAATTCGAAACAGGCGACACAAAGGGTGCGCAGTTCGAAGAGGCCCGCAAGCTGGTCGATTCCAAGAATTAGGCTATGTTTTCAGCCGCGCAGGAGCGCGACCTGACTCGCCCGCTTCCGACCCACCCAGACGGCTCATGCCGGGGTGCCTGTCAAGGAACTGGCGAATCGCTTATGGTGAAGCATCAAGCGGTTCGGCTGGAGCGGTCGGCGCGCCGACCGCCGATTGATCGCATTCAATTACATCTGACAAAACGACGAGACGATGGGCCTACCATACGGTTTTCATGAAATTTAATAATTAGTGATGTCTAATGTTCATGCGTGATGTGCGAGTGGTTGCTCATGCGGCGTGAAAGCGACGAAGGCATAGTATGTCGCAACGCGCCCTTGGCTTATACTTGATAGCAAGGGACACATGATGAACAATGACGCAATGGGCGCATTTCGCCCAAGCAAAAATATCGTATCTATTGTTACGGCTGTAGTGATGAGCTTCATGGTTGCAGGCTGTCAGAGTATGGATGCGACCGAAACCAGTTCGGTCCTCATCAAGCCCGTGGTCCACGCGGTCCGCAGCCAACCTGCAGTTCAGCCGGTCCAAGCTGAATTCTTCGTGCGTTCGCTCAGAGCTGAGCCTCAGATCCTGATGACAAGCACAATAAGGACCACTGAAAAAGACTACGCCTTTGCATCGCCGCAGCGGATCACGGTCCGCACGCCGGCGCCGGTGAAAGTCTCTTTCAATCCGGGCGATGGCGGCACTGTCCTGGGCAGTTCGCCTTATGTCTGCAGCCCTAGCGGGTTTGGCCAACGCGCGAGCTGCCACCCCCGCTATCTCTGATCTGTCGAGCGGCCACGGACGCTGCCGCCTCGGTTGGCGGCAGTTTCATTGGTTTTGTCTTCAGCCCAAAAAACGGGGCAGCCGTCCTGACGATCGTGTCGATGTCGGAAAGCTCCGGCACGAAGCCAAGCTGTTCGCGTGCGCTTCCAGGATCGGCGTAAAGCTCCGCCGGATCTCCCGGGCGCCGGCTTCTGAAGACGGCCGGAACAGATCTTGACGTCATACGGCCGACCGCCTGGACAATCTCCTTGATGGATACGCCCCGCCCTGTGCCGAGGTTGACCGCCAGGCTTTGTCCGCCGCCCTCGAGATGCATGAGGGCTTTCAGATGGGCGCGGGCCAGATCGCTGACGTGGATATAATCGCGTACGCAGGTGCCGTCCGACGTGTCGTAGTCCGTGCCGAAAACCTCGATCTCGTCGATGATGCCCGATGCGGCCATGAGCACCCTGGGAACCAGGTGCGTTTCCGGCGAATGCCACTCACCAAGTTCGCCGTCGGGATCGGCGCCACAGGCGTTGAAATAGCGCAGGATCGCGAATTTCATTCCGTATGCGGACGCATAGTCGCCGATGATCTGTTCGCCCATCAGCTTGGTGCGCCCGTAAGGGCTGATCGGATTTTGCGCGGAGGTCTCGCGAACGGGCAACGCTTCCGGCACGCCGTAGGTTGCACAACTGCTGGAGAATATGATGTTCTCGATTGAGTTCGCACGCGCCGCATCGAGCACCGCGATGGTGCCTGTCACATTGGTCGAATAGTATTCGGCCGGCTGATGAACGGACTCTCCGACATAGGCCAGCGCCGCAAAGTGGATGACCGCCGTCGGCCGATACGTCTTCATCGCCGCCTGCAGCGCATTCTGGTTGCGGATGTCGCCGACGACAAGCGGACCCCAGGCAACGGATTTCTGATTGCCGCGGCTCAGATTGTCGAAAACCACAGGCAAATAGCCGGCGGCGGCCAGCAGCTTGCAAGTGTGGCTGCCGATGAAGCCGGCCCCCCCCGTCACCAGGATTGCCGGTCGGGTCATGAAGCCGCGGCTCCTTTGGCCATACGGCTTCCGTAGAGCAGGGTGTCAAAATACTCGACGGTACGCGCGAGCCCCTGGCGTAGGCTGACTTTCGGCTCCCAGCCGAGATTGGCCCTGGCAAAGGAAATGTCCGGCTTGCGCTGTCTGGGATCGTCGATCGGCAGTGGCCGATGCACGATCTTCGATCGGGCGTTGGTGTAATCAATGACCAGTGTCGCCAGTTCCATGATGGTGAATTCGGCGGGGTTGCCGAGGTTGACCGGATGCGTGGGCGCACTTGGCGCATTCATCAGCCGGACAAAGCCCTCGATCAGATCGTCGGCATAGCAGAAGGAGCGCGTCTGCAGGCCATGGCCATAGACGGTCAGGTCTTTGCCCTGCAGCGCCTGGACGATGAAGTTTGAAACCACGCGCCCGTCATCGGGTTGCATGCGGCGGCCGTAGGTGTTGAAAATGCGGGCGACCCGGATATCGAGGCCATAGGTTCTCGAATAATCGAAGAACAGGGTTTCGGCCGAGCGCTTGCCCTCATCGTAGCAGGACCGCGGTCCGTGCGTATTGACGTTGCCGAAGTAGCTCTCGGGCTGCGGGTGCACAAAGGGATCGCCATAGACTTCGGACGTCGAGGCCTGGAATATCTTGGCATTGTTCTGGCGGGCGAGCTCCAGAAGGTTCAGCGAACCCAGCACGCTTGTCTTGAAGGTATGGATCGGGTCTGCCTGGTAGTGCGGCGGAGAGGCTGGGCAGGCGAGATTGTAGATCTCATCGCACTGAAGGCCCGAAGGCAGTGCATCGACGATATCGTGCTCGATGCACGTAAATCTCGGATTACGCAGAAGGGCATTGAGATTGTATCTCTTGCCGGTGTGGAAATTGTCCAATGCGACAACGTCGTATCCGTCCCGCAAAAGGCGTTCGCACAGATGCGATCCTAAAAATCCCGCACCTCCGGCGACCAGGGCGCGGCTTCGGCTTTGGTTGGCGCCGCTTTGACTGCCGGATTCCAGTTTCAGAACCTTGACAAGCTTACTCATGCTTTCCCCGCACGCATCGCACACGCTACCGCCCGACCGGACAAAGCATTGCCCGGCCACGTTCATGAGAACGCGACAAACCCTCCGCATCTGCGGAATCGCCATCGTTGATGTGCGTTAATTGTTCTTTGGGGTTCGCGAAGCTGGTGCTGCTACACGATCTACGTGCTGCCGCTCAGCATTCTTGTGCCCCGAATCGCGATCACACGTCTGATGCCATCATCGTCGATTGCTCGCCCAAATTGCACATCCCAACGCATCGAAAATATACCTGTGGAAATCATAGTCAACTAAATTAGCAATTCCTTAATCATATCTGTTTGCGAATGGTTAATCATAAGGCCGGTGTCGGCTTCCCGGGGCTGAGCTATGGCCGTCCTAGGGCGGATCCTCGTTTTGGATCAGCGTATTGGCCCGGTCTCTGAAAAATATACAGTCGGACGCGACGATCTGCTCTCAAGGCAAAATCAAAGCTTGGCAGCGAGGAGCGCCAAGAACGAGCCAGTGGCGCAATTCAGGACGCGACCGGGGAAATGTTCAGCCGAACAATGGAATTTGACGATCTGGGTAGAAGTAAAATTTTCAGAGTGCAAGAGAGTGTTACAAAAAATCGCTCGGATTGCGAATATAAACATCATATTGTGAATATTTATCCGATATGGATTGGTATACTGCAAAAGAATATCAGCCGGTTAGCATCGATAGAAAGCCAGAGTCAAGGATTTGTAAACAAATTTGTTTACAATAGCCGATTTTGATTTGGGTATTTTTTCGTGGTGCTGCTCAAGATCCTTGTGCATCAAGGCCTGTCATTCGCAAGGCACAAGTCAATGATCCCATTTCGTCGGAAAGCGCGCAGGCGCGTTCATTTCATAGTGGAATACCGGTCATTTTAGCAATGGCTTTTGAGCGCATAGGTAGAACCGTGTCCGCATTGTTGCGCGGCCACGCCGCCAATCTGGTTGCTCCTGCACTGCGGAAGACACCTTGCCGTCTTGCTCAAGGCGCGCTAGCCGCGAAAGCCCTGCAGCTGCAACTGGCCATCGCCTTTTGACCGTCGGGGCGCTATTGGCAAGGTCACGATACCCTGTGGTGATGTGAATGCGCTTTCTGTTTGTCCTGATCCTCCTTGCCGGCACCGGCATCGGTGTCATCTACCCTTGGGCGATGAGCAATTTCTCCGGCCATGAGATCGGTACCTGGCGGGTCTACGAGCAGGGCCGCTTCAAGCCGCTGACGGTGCCGCTCGGCAGCCGCGACGCGCCGGTGCGGGTGCTGGTCGACCTGACCGCAAGAGCCGAGCGCATCGTCTCGCAGCAGCGCACCGTGCTGACGCTGACCGCCGCCAGCAGTGGCCGCACGGTGCTCGCCTCGACGCTCCAGTTCAACCATTCCGACAATCCGCGCCAGGCCAGCCCCCAGTTGCCAGACAAGATCTTTCGCGACGAGGCCGGCGTGATCGAGACCGTCAGCCCAGGCCCCTATATCTTCACCGTTGGACCGGGTGATGCCGACGACATACCGATGCGAGCGGTCGATCTCATCCTACGCTCCGGTGTCGGCGAGATCGACAGCCGTGCGCGGCCGGCCGGCTTCTCGCTGATGGCGATCGGCTTGATCGGGTTCTTGCTGACTTTTCGTACTCGTGGCGGCCGGCCGGAAAATCCGAACTCGCAGCCGCCACCGCCGCGCTGGGGTAGGGGCTGATGCATGTCGCCCAAAAGTGTGCAGCGGTTTTGGGGCAACGACATGCATAACGGCACCGAACCATGAATTACCGCCACGCCTATCACGCCGGAAATTTTGCCGACGTCGTCAAACATGTCGTGCTGATGCGTTTGCTCGAGTATCTGAAGCAGAAGGACAAGGCGTTTCGGGTCATCGACACCCATGCCGGCATCGGCCGCTACGACCTGTCGTCGGTCGAAGCGCAGAAGACCGGTGAGTGGCAAGGCGGCATCGGCAGGCTGATCGATGCCCAGTTTGCCGCGCCGGTGGCGGCACTGCTTGCGCCTTATCTGGAGACCGTACGGTCGCTCAACCCCGAGGGCGGCATCCAGAAATATCCGGGCTCGCCGCTGATCGCGCGCCATCTCATGCGCAAGCAGGACCGGCTAACGGCGATCGAGCTGCACCCCAAGGATGTCGCGAAGCTGAGGACGCACTTTGCCGGTGATTTCCAGGCCCGGATCATCGAGCTCGATGGCTGGTTGGCGCTTGGCGCGCATCTGCCGCCGAAGGAAAAGCGCGGCCTGGTTCTTATCGATCCGCCATTCGAGGAAGCGGGTGAGTTCGAGCGCCTCGTCGAAGGGCTCATGAGGGCCCATAAGCGGTGGCCCGGCGGCATCTATGCGCTGTGGTATCCGATCAAGGACCGCAAAGCGATCATCGCCTTCCGAAAGGCGCTGAAGCAATCCGGCATCCCGAAGCTGCTCGACATAGAATTCGAGATCAGGCCGGCTTCTTCGGAGCCCAGCCTCGACGGCAGCGGCCTGCTGTTGGTCAACCCGCCTTTCACGCTGGAGGGCGAACTGCGGATCCTGCTGCCGGCTTTGCACAGACTGCTTGCCGTTGAAAAGCCGGCGCACTGGTCGCTGGAATGGCTGGCCGGCGAGCAGGTTTGACGGGGGAGGACGTTTCGGCTCTCGCCGTTCGGCACCAGGCGCGAAAAGCCGGTGTTCCAGAAGGTGAGGAAGGCGGGCTCTTTGACGACCCAGGGCTCGTGCAAATCCGGCTTAGGCCAACGCCGTTTCAACCTGGGAAACCATTGTTTCCGCAACCGCTTGACCGCCGCCAAGCGAATCCGCACAGTGCGCACAACCGACCTTGAGAGGCTGCTATGACTCGCTTCGCCAAATCCGCACTTGCCGCCCTGATTTCGCTCTGCACGCCGCTTGCCGGGCCTCTCGGCGTCACCCAGGCCGTGCAGGCGGCCGATCTTACGGTGTATTCCGATGAGGACAGCGGCGTCTGTGGCGAAGCCTGGGTGTTGAACAAGATCACCAGCCGCTTCTCCTACCAGGTGCATCACGTGCCGCATCTGCCGGACGTTCAGATCACTGATTTCCAGCGCATCCACCAGCACCGTTATCTGCCGGCCAACGACACCTGGCCGATCGGTCGCCGTTATTGCGGCGCCACCGTCAGTCTCTCCGACGGCCGCGACCGCACCATCTGGTACCTGATCGAGGAGGGCCAGGGCTTCGCCTCGATCGGCGACAATGTCGAATTCTGCGTCTCGGGCTTCGACCGCTGGATGGTCTACAACGGCCGCTGCCGCGTCCTGCGCTGAACTCGGCTTTCCGTTCCTATCTCTTTTCGCGCCTGCGGCCCGATCGGTTGCAGGCGTTTTTCTGTGCCGTGTTGACAGAAGATGCGATCCGCCGCATAGATAGTAGACAGACCTGTCTCATCACCTGGTAGGCACCATGACTTCATCGCCCGCGTCCGACAAGCGCCAACATGTCGTCGAAACGGCCTACACGCTGTTCAAGCGCGGCGGCTTCCATGCCACCGGCATAGACCGGATCATCGCCGAGGCCGATGTGGCCAAGATGACGATGTATCGTCATTTCCCCAGCAAGGACGAGCTGATCGTCGAGGTGCTCGACTACCGCGCCATGCGTTTCGACCGCCAGCTCGACCGGCTCGCCCACGAGGGCATCACGCCAGAGCAGAAAATCGGGAAAATCTTCAGCTGGCATGAACGTTGGTTCCGCAGCCCGGATTTCCATGGTTGCCTGTTTGCACATGCGCTGGCCGAGTTCGGTGATCCTCGGCATCCGGTGTTCAAGGCTGCCGCCAGGCAGAAGAACGGCCTCAAGCAGCGCCTACAGTCGATTATCGAGGAGGTGATGCCGCGTGGCCGGGCTGAGAGCGCGGCGGCGGTGCTGCTGATGCTGATCGAAGGGGCGACTTTGATGGCGCAGATGGGGCAGGCGGACACCGCCATTCGCGACGCCCGCAAGGCGGCCCTGAGCTTCGTCGCTGCTTCGCGCGGGCCGCAATGAGCCCGCTGGTCATCGGGCTCGCGCTGTTTGCCGCGATCCTGCACGCAACCTGGAACGCCTTCCTGCGAACGGGAGCCGACAGGCTGTGGACCATCACCGTCATGAGCTTTTCCAGCACGGCGCTCGCCATTCCCTTCGCCGTCTTCCATGCCCTTCCGGCCGCGCCTGCCTGGTTCTATATCGTGCTCTCGGCCTGCCTTCAGGTCGGCTACAGCGTGTTTCTGGTGGCGGCCTACAGAAATGGTGAGCTGGGACAGGTCTATCCGATCGTTCGCGGCAGCGTGCCGCTGCTTGTCACGCTCGGCGGATTTTTCCTGGCCAACCAGCAGCTCATCATGCCGCAAACAGTCGGCGTCGCGCTGGTCGCTGGTGGCATCATGGGCCTGTCGCTCGGAAGGGGCAGGGCCGCCACGACATCGATACTCTATGCGCTGGCAACGGGCGCGATCATCGCCGCCTATGCGACAGTAGATGCGATCGGCGTTCGCGCGGCGGGAAATGCCGGCGCCTATACCGCCTGGGTCCTGCTGATCTACGGCGGCTTGCTGCCGGTGACCTTCGTCGCCTACCGTGGCCGGCTCATCGTCGACCCGCGGGCGCCGGAAACCTGGAAGGCTCTGGGCGGCGGCCTGTTCGCACTTTTGGCTTACGGCGTCGTGGTCGCGGCCTTCGCGCTCGGGCCGGCCGGTCCCATCACCGCGATCCGCGAAACCAGCGTCGTCTTCGCGGCCTTCATCGGGCGCCTGTTCCTCGGAGAGATGCTGACGCCGCGGCGGGTCGGCGCATGTGCCATTGTCGCGCTCGGCGCCATCTGCCTCGGCTATCAGCCGTGACGAAAATGCGCATCGCCAAGCCCCTGAATTTTCCTGATGTCGCCGACAGGCAAACCGGCTGATCTGAATGCCCGAGACCTTGCCACCATCGTTGCCTTCGTGTCTTCGCTGCCGGACAACATGACGATCGTTGCGCGCACGATCTCCAGCAGCTGCGCCTCGGGCATCGATGATCGGTGCCGGCGTCGCCGCGGTCGCCACGCGTTAGAATAATTCCGGGAAACGTGGGAAGCGCTTTCCCCCTGGGAATTGCGTCAGAACAAAGAGGGCAATTGCTCGCTCCAGGAGAGATCGCCAGTCGCCGCGCTATTTTCTGCGCGGCGCTGCCTCAGCATGATCGAGGATTTTGCGCAGGAACGCGGCGTGGCCGCGGAACGCGCGCCGTCCGCTCGTCGTTGCCCTGACGCGCGTCTGCGGTCGGCGCCCGACGAACAGTTTTTCGATGTCGACATAACCGGCTCTGGCCAGCGTATCGAGATGTGCGCCGAGATTGCCGTCGGTGACGTCCATGATGGCCTTCAACTGGCTGAAGTCCAGCGTTTCTCGCCTTTCCAGTATGTTCAGGGCGGCCATGATCCTGAGCCGAGTGCTCTGGTGGATGATTTCGTCGGCACCCATCAGCCGGCTCCGATGCGGCGACGCCGGAGACCGCCGACGACGAGGTCGCCGTCATGGGGTGCCGCCTCGGCAATCTCGAACAGTGACAGCGCCCCTTGCTTCCGTGCGATCGACATTGAAGCACCTCTGTATCCTGCGCAGAATACTCTGTGATGTAGAGCAATCTGTCAAATCATGCACATGCCGGTGATGCGATCATGCTTGACAAGGTGATGCAGCGATCGGCTGTCGGATTGCAGTGTAGATCGTCTGCTTGCACGAGATGATCGCACCGCTGAACCAGCGGGT
This sequence comes from Mesorhizobium sp. M0621, assembly GCF_040320745.1. Taxonomy (NCBI): domain Bacteria; kingdom Pseudomonadati; phylum Pseudomonadota; class Alphaproteobacteria; order Hyphomicrobiales; family Phyllobacteriaceae; genus Mesorhizobium; species Mesorhizobium sp. M0621. The sequence goes on from NZ_JAMYQF010000008.1 coordinate 28,609, forward strand.
CATGATGTCAGCGGCCGAAGATCGATGCGCAAAGCTGCTCGCTGATCTTCGAAGCTTCATCGGAGGAGCGATCTCGCGGGCGTGTAAAATGTCGGCGGCACATTGCTGGCAATGATCGAAGATCAGCAGCGGATTTTTGCGATGAACAGCGCGATCGTGTGCCATTCGTAACCAAAACTTAAGCTGCGAAAATCAGTCTATTGCTTCGCTGGCTAGCAAGCCGCGAGTCAGATATGCATGAGCGCGCCGGGTCATTACGACCGTCGGCACAACGGAAGGGGCATCGCATGGCTAAGCAGTCATCCAAAGCGCCGGCGTCCAAGGCACCGGCAAAGAAAGCACCCGCAAAAGCAGCGACGGCGAAGGTCGCAGCTGCAGTGAAGAAAGCAGCACCTGCTGCCAAGCCGAAGGCCGCGGCGGCCAAGGCAAAAGCAGCGCCGTCGAAGAAGCCGGCGGCAAAGGCCGCGGCAAAACCGGCAGTGAAGAAGGCAGCACCCGCCAAGGCAGCGGCAAAGCCGGCTGCGAAGGCGGCACCGGCCAAGAAGCCGGCTGCCAAGGCTGCGGCAAAACCCGCAGTGAAGAAGGCAGCAGCACCTGCCAAGAAGCCGGCTGCGAAGGCTGCGCCTGCCAAGAAGCCTGCAGCGAAAGCTGCACCGGCAAAGAAGGCGGCGGCAGCGAAGTCTTCAGCACCGGTGAAGAAAGCGGCGCCCGCGGCCAAGCCGAAGGCAGCACCCGCGAAGGCCGGCAAGAAGTAATCGCGTCTTCCCTCGCCGGGGGCAGTGCCGAGACAGTCAAGGGCGGGTGCCTGACAGGCGCCCCGCTCGTTGCTTCGGCATTCGGAAGGCGAGAACAGAGGCGGACGGAGGATATCTTTTCGCAGCTCCCAGGACTTCGCCACAGGGCGAAGTCCGGTGGGGCTTTGTCGGTGTCACCGATGGCGTATCAAATCCCGGCGCGAGGCCTCTCGGCCTTTGTCGTCGACCGCCTGATCCGCGTGCCGCCAGTGTCTGCGCCGCAGGGAATTCGGGCCGGCTGCGTGGGTGGTGAAGTGACGTTGGACCTCACGATTCGCAGAGCAAACGAGGACGATGCGGAAGCCGTGAGCCGCGTGATCCTGGCAGCTTTGCGACAGACCAATGCGAAAGACTATTCGCAAGACATCATCGCTCGCGTGGAACAGAGCTTCAGCCCATCCGCTGTCTTGACGCTTTTGAGAAAGCGAAGGGTTTCTGTCGCGGTCGTGCGTGGCAGGATCGTTGGAACAGCCAGCCTAGATGGAAGTATTGTTCGATCCGTCTTTGTGGATCCTGAACTGCAAGGCCGTGGTATCGGCAAACGACTTATGGCGGAGGTCGAGGAAGCGGCGCACGCCGGCGGTGTCACGGTGCTGACCGTACCGTCCTCGGTTACCGCAGAGCCATTTTACGCCGGGCTTGGATTCAAGGCAGTTCGAGACAGCTACTATGGTGATGAACGCACCATCATCATGGAACGCTCGCTAAACGATCCCGGTCAACGACGCTAACGCATGTAGCTCAAAAGTGGCTCCGGTTGGGACCACGACATGGATTGAATCCGTGTCGACGCGAACGCGCTTCAGGCCGATGTTGCACTGTTGGCGTATGCATATTGCGTGATAGCGGAAAGACTGCAGGACGCCGACTCGCCAACCCCCGTCGCTCGCTGGCGGCCGGGTTTTCCGCTTCTGGCCATTGCTCGATCGCGCCCGATCGGTCAACACTGCCCGCCTGCAAAACAGGAAACCGATCCATGCCGAAGCTGCTCTACGCGTCGTCTTCTCCCTACAGTTCCAAAGTACGAATGGCAGCAGCCTATGCCGGCATCGCCGTCGATCTGGTGCCGATCAAGACCGAGGAGAAGCCAGCCGACTTGATGATCGCCAACCCGCTCGGCAAGATTCCGGTCCTGGTGCTCGATGACGGCCGCTCCATCCATGACAGCCGCGCCATCACCCAGCACCTCAATCGGGTTTCGAAGAACGCGCTTTTTCCGCGCAATCCCGACAAGCGGCTTGAGGCGGAAGTGCTGGAGGCGTTGGCGGACGGCATATGCGACTGTGCCCTGTCGATGGTCTATGAACGGCGCACGCGGCCTGAGGAGATGGTCTATCAGCCTTGGCTCGACCGCCAATGGGGAAAGATCACGGCGGCACTCGATCTGCTCAACGCCAATCCGCCGAAGCTGCCGAAGAAGATCACTGCCGGCCAGATGGCGCTGCGCGCCTGCCTTGGCTATCTCTCGCTTCGCTTCGCCGGAAAATGGGAAAAGGGCCGCGCCCGGCTGACGCGGTGGGTAGCGCGCTTCGACGAGAAATTTCCAGACCTGAAGCCCTGCATTCCCGGGTGATCCACTTGATCACCCCCAGTGATCAATTCGATCTCCCGCGTGATCATTCGGACACAAAAAAAGCCGGGCGCGAGGCCCGGCTTTTTCGTGTCGTGGCTTGGACGACTTAGAACTTCATACCGACGCCAAAGGTGACGCGGTTGTCGGTGGCCTTGACCTTGCCGATACCGTCGAAGCTCTTGCTGCCGAAGTCGGTGTAGCGGTACTCGACACGGCCGAAGACATTGTCGGTCAGCTTGATGTCGGTGCCGAGGCCGGCGGTCCAGCCGATCATGGTTGCGGTATCGCTGGCGCCAAGGACGCTATCTTCCACCTTTAGGCTTCTGCCGGCAAGACCGCCAGTGCCGTAGAGCAGGATTTCCGGGGTCACAGCGTAGCCGAGACGGGCACGCAGCGAGCCTTCGAAGCCGGCCTTGGAGTCGATGCCGTTATCGTCACCCTTCACGCCGTTGTAGCCGAGTTCGGCTTCAGCACCGTAAACGAAGTTCTCCTGCTGCCACTGGTAGCCGCCGAAGACGCTGCCGACGAAACCCTTGGTATCGGTCTCAACGCCGAAATCCTTTTCCTTCGTACGGCCGCTGAAGCCATAGCCGACGTTGAGACCGGCATAGGGGCCGGCCCACGAAGCGACGGGAAGCTCAGCAATCGGCGCGGGTGCCGGCGGCTCTTCCTGGACGACGTCCGCGGCGTAGGCGGTTCCGCTGAGGGCGAAGAGCCCGAGCGCCACGGCCAGCGGCCGTGCGAATTTGAGATTGGCTTGCATTGTTCTTTACTCCTTAAGCCACAGGACACAGGCTTTTTTCTCACGATCGCCATCAACCCGTCCGGGGGGTGAAACGGATCTGGCGTTCGTCGGTTCCAAATGTCGTGTCAAAATGCGGCTGAAGCGAACCTGAACTTGGGTCATTCCCCGGCACGAATGAGGCAGAACCTTGACGTTGCATCTTCGCAACAGCGAAATGGCAGGAGCCGTCCCGTGCTGCGCTGCACGCCGCTTGGTGCAAGGAGTCCAGCGCCCTATATTCCGGTCCGGCGGTTCCGGGTCCAAGGCGAGTCGGAACGCCGAAAAGGCCGTTTCGCCACAATGCTGCCCAAGGTGCGAACGCCATTTAACGCATGCCGGGCCATATTTCGCCGGCACCGTTTTTTGGGCCGAAAATGAGGATTGACACCCTATGAGCAAAGCCACGGCCACGGCACTGGTGACGGGTGGGGCCAGACGGATCGGCAGGGCAATCGTCGAGGATCTCGCCGCGCATGGTTTTGCCGTCGCCATCCATTGCAACCGCTCTCACATCGAGGCCGATGCCTTGGCTGCCGCAGTCATCGCCAGCGGTGGCCGCGCCGCCGTGATCGCCGCCGACTTGACCGATATGGACGCTGTCGGCGACCTCGTCGGGCAGGCGGGAGCAGCGCTCGGACCGGTCTCGTTGCTGGTCAACAATGCGTCGCTGTTCGTGGACGATTCGGTTCTGGATTTCGACTGGCGGGCCTGGAATCGGCACTTTGCCGTGCATGTGAAGGCTCCGGCGCTGCTGGCGCAGAATTTCGCCCGGGCGTTGCCGGCGCGGCAGGAGGGCTTGATCGTCAACATCATCGACCAGCGCGTCTGGCGGCCGACGCCGCGCTATTTCTCCTATGCGCTGTCCAAGTCGACGCTGTGGACGGCGACGCAGATGATGGCGCAGGCGCTCGGTCCCCGCATCCGCGTCAACGCCATCGGTCCGGGGCCGACCTTGAAGAACACACGCCAGGACGACAGCGATTTTGCCGCCCAAGTCGATGGCTTGATCCTCAAGCGCGGCCCGGAATTGCCGGAATTCGGCGCCACAATCCGTTATCTCTGGAACGCGCGCTCAGTCACCGGCCAGATGATCGCGCTCGATGGCGGCCAGCATCTTGCATGGCAGACGCCTGATGTGACAGGCATGACGGAATGAGTCCTTTGGATCACAAAAACAAGCCGCGCGGCGGCGCCGACGATCTGCCCCCCGATATCGACCTAGAGGATGAGGCAGCCGAGGAGATCGTGGAACCTGCCGGTCCCGATGTCGCCTTCACCGCCATCGACTGGACGCCGCATGCCGGCGACGCCGAAGGCATGGTCGGTGCCGAGGTGATCCAGACGCTGGTAAAGCGGCTGCCCAACGCGCCCGGTGTTTACCGCATGATGAACGCTGCCGGCGACGTGCTCTATGTCGGCAAGGCGCGCAGCCTGAAGAAGCGCGTCACCAACTATGCGCAAGGCCGCTTCCACACCACCCGCATCGGCCGCATGGTGCGCGAGACATCGACGATGGAGTTCGTCGTCACCCGCACCGAGATCGAAGCGCTGCTGCTCGAAGCCAATCTTATCAAGCGCTTGCGGCCGCGATTCAATGTGCTGATGCGCGACGACAAGTCGTTTCCCTATATTCTTTTGACCGGCGACCATGTCTCGCCCGGCATCTACAAGCATCGCGGCGCGCGCTCGCGCAAAGGCGACTATTTCGGCCCCTTCGCTTCGGCCGGCGCCGTTGGCCGCACCATCAACTCGCTGCAGCGCGCCTTTTTGCTCAGGAGTTGCACCAACTCTTTTTACGAGAACCGCACGCGGCCGTGCCTGCTTTATCAGATCAAACGCTGCGCTGGCCCCTGCACCGGAGAGATCTCGCACCAGGACTATGCCAAGCTGGTCGGCGAAGCGAAGGACTTTTTGTCCGGTCGGAGCCAGAAGGTGAAGACGGAAATCTCCGCCGCCATGCAGCAGGCGTCTGAAGCTCTCGATTTCGAGCGCGCCGCGATCTATCGCGACCGGCTGGCCGCGCTGTCGCATGTGCAGAGCCACCAAGGCATCAATCCGGCGACCGTCGACGAGGCCGATGTCTTTGCCATCCATCAGGAAGGCGGCCAGGTCTGTATCCAGGTGTTCTTCTTCCGCACCGGTCAGAACTGGGGCAACCGCGCCTATTTCCCCAAGGCCGACCCGACGCTGGAAGCGGCGGAGGTGTTGGGCTCGTTCCTGGCGCAGTTCTATGACGACAAGCCGACGCCGCGGAACATTCTTCTGTCGCATGGCGTCGAGGACCAGGAATTGCTGGCCGAGGCGCTCTCGACCCGCGCCGGCCGCAAGGTGGCGATCTCGGTGCCGCAGCGAGGCGAGAAGAAGGACCTGACCGACAACGCGCTGCAGAATGCCCGTGAGGCGCTGGGCAGGCGGCTGGCCGAAACCTCCACCCAGGGACGCCTGCTTGCCGGTTTCGCCGAAACCTTCGGCCTGGCCAAGCCGCCGGTGCGCATCGAAGTCTATGACAATTCGCATATCATGGGCACCAATGCGGTCGGCGCCATGGTGGTCGCCGGGCCGGAAGGGTTTGTGAAGAACCAGTACAGAAAATTCAACATCCGCTCGACCGAGATCACACCGGGCGACGATTTCGGCATGATGCGCGAGGTGATGGAGCGGCGGTTTTCGCGGCTTCTCAAGGAACATGGCGACGTTGCCGTTGCCGACGATGCGGCGGCAGGCGAGGCGATGGCAGCCGAAGCGGGCGATGATATCGAAGACGATATTTCCGGCAACTTTCCGGCCTGGCCCGATGTCATCCTGATCGACGGCGGCCAGGGCCAGATGAGCGCGGTGCGCAAGATCCTCTCGGATCTCGGCATCGAGGATCGTGTCGTGGCCATCGGCATCGCCAAGGGCCAGGACCGCGATGCCGGCCGTGAGCGTTTCTTCGTCAGGGGCAGGGACTCCTTTTCGCTCCCCGTGCGCGATCCCGTTCTCTATTTCGTCCAGCGCCTGCGCGACGAGGTCCACCGTTTCGCCATCGGCTCGCACCGTGCGCGCCGCAAGAAGGAGATGGTCAAGAGTCCGCTCGATGAGATCAGCGGTATCGGTCCGGGCCGCAAACGAGCCCTGCTACTGGCCTTCGGCACCGCCAAGGCGGTCAGCCGCGCCGCGATCGAGGATCTGCGCAAAGTCGACGGCATTTCCGAGCAGGTCGCGAAACTGGTCTACAATCATTTCCATGAGAGCTGACAGCCAGGATGCTATTTTCATCTGGCCAATCGATTCTCGCCTGTTGACCCCCTACATCCGCATCTGATTTGAGTACGCAGGCAGAAAGAGTTCCCCGAGATATGGCCAAGCGCGCGTTCAACCTGCCCAACATGCTCACCTACGCCCGCATCATCGCGGTGCCGCTGGTGGTGCTGTGTTTTTTTCTCGAAGGGCATCTGAAGTCGAGCGATTTTGCCCGCTGGTCGGCGCTGGTCATCTTCCTGCTCGCCTCGATTACCGATTATCTGGATGGCTACCTGGCGCGCGCCTGGCAGCAGACCTCCAATATCGGCAAGATGCTTGACCCGATCGCCGACAAATTGCTGGTCGCTACCTGCCTGTTGCTGCTGGCAGCCGACACCGATCGCCATGCCGGCATTGCCGGTTGGTCGCTGTGGGCGGCGATCATCATCCTGTGCCGCGAAATCCTCGTCTCGGGCCTGCGCGAGTATCTGGCGGCGCTCAAGGTCTCGGTGCCAGTGACGCAGCTGGCAAAATGGAAGACCGCGATCCAGATGGTCGCCATCGCCTTCCTGCTGGCCGGGCCGGCCGGCGACAAGATCTTCCCGCTGACCACCCAGACCGGGCTGGTGCTGCTGTGGATCGCCGCGTTGGTTACGCTCTACACGGGCTACGACTATTTCCGCGCCGGCCTCAAGCACATCATGGACGAGTGAGATGACGACCCGGCTCATCTATTTTGCATGGGTGCGCGAACGCATCGGCATGCCTGAGGAAAACGTCGACTTGCCTGCTGGCATTGAGACGGTCGCCGATCTTCTGCGCTGGCTGAAATCGCGCGGCGAAGGCTACGAGCACGCGCTGCAATATCCCGACGTGATCCGCGTCGCCATCAACCAGGAACATGTCGAGCACCGCGAGAAGATATCAGGCGCGCGCGAGATTGCGTTGTTCCCGCCGATGACCGGGGGCTGACATGACCGGCACGATCGTACCTGTCGTGCGCATTCAGGCGCAGGATTTCGACGTCGCCGCCGAGATCGCCAGACTGACGCAAGGCCGCGCCGATATCGGCGCAGTGGTGACCTTCTCCGGCCTTTGCCGCGACGAGCAGGGCGCGCTTTCGGCGCTTGAACTCGAACACTATCCCGGCATGGCGGAGGCCGAGATCGCCCGCATCGCCGCTGAAGCGGTTCAGCGCTGGCCGCTGCAAGGCCTCACCGCCATCCATCGCCACGGCAAGATAGCGCCCGGCGACAACATCGTGCTGGTGGTAGCCGCCTCGGCACATCGCAAGGCGGCATTCGAGGCGGCGAACTTTCTCATGGACTATTTGAAATCGCGCGCGCCGTTCTGGAAGAAGGAGCACCGCACCGACGGCTCCGAGGGTGGCTGGGTCGAGGCCAAGGAAGCCGACGCCAGTGCCGCGCAGCGCTGGAAACCGACCGTATAAAATTCGGCCGCAGCCATGCATTGACCGCAATCCTTTGGCCAATTGACCGCGGTTGATCAGCCTGGGCGTTGGTTGCCTGGGCAGGAGATGGTCATGCTGGACAGGATCGCGGAGTTCTTCGTCTTCGGTTTCGTGCCTCTGGTCGTCGGCATATTGGCCGTGCCGGAACCATCTGTTGCCGCCGAAAAGGTCGTGAGAGGCGAGGTGATCTATCGCGAGCGCATCGCCTTGCCGCCCAGTGCCGTGCTCTCCGTCCAACTTGCCGACGTGTCGCTGTCCGATGTGCCGGCCACGATCATCGGCGAGCAGAAAGTGAAGCCGGCCGGCCAGGTGCCGATCAGCTTCGAGATCAAATTCGATCCCTCCGTCATCCGGCCGCGGATGACTTACGCATTGCAAGCCCGCATTACCGTCGACGACAAGCTTATCTTCATCTCCGATATGCGCCATCAGGTCGATCCGCTGACCGACGTGCCGCAGACCGTCATGCTGAAGATGGTCACGCCGAGCACTGAGCCGACGGCTTCCTTCTTTGGTCAGGTTTGGCTGGTCGACTATGTCGACGGCATCGGTGCCATCACCGCGCCGCAAGCGACGCTCACGGTCAGCGAGGCCGGCAAGGCGGGCGGCAGCGGCCCCTGCAACACCTATTTCGCCACCGCCAAGGTCGACGGCCAGACGATTGCGATCAGCGATATCGGCTCGACCTACAAGGCCTGCACTCCCGAGGTGATGGCCGAGGAAAAGGCGCTGTTCGATGCATTGGCCAAGGCTGCGTCATACAGTGTCGATGCCGGCAAGCTCGTCATATCAGACAAGGATGGCCGCGAGATCCTGCGCCTCAGCGCCGCGAGCTAGCGCAATTCCAGGAAAAATGTGAAATAGGTTTCCCGGGAAAAGCGCATAGCGCTTTCCCTTGGGAATTGCGTCAAAACAAAGAGATAGGGCAGTTCGGCGTTTCCGTGAAACGGTGAACCGCTCTGGCGCGTATTTGGAACGCCACCACTTTTCCGGAATAATTCGGGCAAGAGAAGCGTTTCTCCCAGACAGGGCGGGTGAGGCAAGAGGGGTATTTTCGAATATCCCTTCGTTGAAGCCGCCAGAACTGCTGCGGCTCGTTCTGGCTTAACTCAAAGGGAGTCCAGAGATGAAAACGCACGCGCTTATCCTTGCCGCCACAGGCGTATCGCTCTTTGCTTTTACCGGCCTCGCGAAGGCGGACGACCATCTGTTCAACGCCCTTCAGCATGGTCTCAGCACCGATGGCCATCCCTTCACGACCAACAAGGCTGGCCACAGCGGCGATCTCGCGCCTGGGCAGGGTAGTCCATTTACCGGCGAGGATACCCAGACGCCAGCCACCGACACGGCAGCGGCGAACGCCCATGCGAACGTAAAAGATCGTCAGGCGAAGTGACCAGAACCCCGCCGCTGGGGCCGGCGGGCTTCTCAAGCCGTAGTCTATTCGAACACGGCGCCATAGTGATAGGGAGGCACCTCGACCAGGTCGGCAAGCCTGAGACCACCTGCTTCTGCGGCTGTCACGGTCTGTTCCGGTGACAGCCTCAATTCGGTCCTCGGTCCGCGGGGCTCGCCCTGGACGATCGTTGTTTCGCGCGGACGCTGGTGCCAGTTGACAACGGCGAAACGTCCGCCCGGACCGAGTGCTGCCCGCACCGCGCGTACCAAACGGGGCCGGTCCGGAACGCCGTGAAAGGCGTTGGCCAGGAAGATGAAATCGGCCGGTCGAGGCGCCAGCCTTGCAAGCTCATAAGCATTGCCTGCGACAAAGTCGCAATTCGTCGCGCCGCTTTCGGTCAACCGGTGTTTGGCGGCTTCGAGCAGATCGGCGTCGATATCGATGGCGACGACATGGCGGGCTACCTTGGCCATCGGTAGCGTGAACCAGCCGTCGCCGCAGCACAGATCGATCACCTCCATACCTGGCTTAATCCCCGTTGCCGAAAGCACGGCGGCGGGGTCGGGCCAAAGCGCCTCCCACCAGCCGCTGTTCGGCATCTCGGTGCCTTGGAAGAAACCCGGAATGGCACTGGTCATGCTGTGGTCCGCTCCATTGTCGGCTATATGCGCTCCATGTCTCATACTAGTACATGCAGTTCGCACGCGAGGCCTGACCGTTCGGCCATGAAAAAGGCCGGCGAAACGCCGGCCTTTTTCATGTGATCCGAGATCTGGACGATCGGCTCAGCCGACGATCTCGGTGTCGGAGAACCAGTACTTGATCTCTTCTGCCGCGGTCTCCGGCGCATCGGAGCCGTGCACCGAATTCTCGCCGATCGACAGCGCATGCACCTTGCGGATGGTACCTTCGGCGGCGTTGGCCGGGTTGGTGGCGCCCATCACTTCGCGGTTGCGGGCAATGGCGTTCTCACCTTCCAGCACCTGCACGACTGTCGGCGCCGACGACATGAACTCCACCAGCTCGCCGAAGAACGGGCGATCCTTGTGGACGGCATAAAAGCCTTCAGCTTCGCGGCGGCTCATCCAGACCCGGCGCGAGGCGATGACGCGCAGGCCGGCCTCTTCCAGCATCTTGGTGATGGCGCCGGTGAGGTTGCGCCGGGTTGCGTCCGGCTTGATCATGGAAAATGTGCGTTCGAGCGCCATGGGTCGTCCTTGTCTGAGAATAGAATTGAGAGTGGCGGGCTCTATACAAGCCGCCCGGCCCATTGCCAAGGGGTGAGGCCAAAGGGGTGAGGGATAGTCCGCGAAGCGGACGGAAAGCCAATTGCTCGGCTTTCCGAGTGACGAACGGTGAAAGCCCGGTCCGCCTTCGGGCGGATTGAAAGGTCCAGTGGACCTTTCAAAGGGTTTGAATGCCCGAAGGGCGGGAGCGATAGCGAAGGGCCGGAACGGTGCGTGTTTCTATGCAAGGCTTGTGTCGACAAGGTGAGCCGGAGGCGAGATCGGATGGCTGCACAGCAATGCTTTGCTTGCTATAGTCAACTGTCGGCGCCGCGCTGAAGTCGGCCCGCATGGAGACAACACGACCATGGCAGACGATCGTCAGGAACGCATTCGCAACCGCGCGCATCAGATCTGGCTGCAAGAGGGACAGCCGGCTGGACACCATGAGCGTCATTGGCATCAGGCGGCAGCCGATGTCGACCAGGAGGATGCTGCGGGGAAGTCGGCAGCCAAAAAGCCGACCAGGAAGGCAGCTGGCGCCAGCAAGGCAAAAGCCGCCCCCAAGGAAGCAAAGGCTGCCACGAAGGCCAGCAAGCCAAAGAAGGCGCCGGCCAAGTAAAGCCTGGCTATCTCCTCGCTGCTGAGCTTTCTTGCAGGACATTGACGGCCCACCTACTGCCTTGCGGCAAGGGGCAGGGCGTTGCGGCGTCACGCTGCCGCGGCCACCTGTCGTCCCAGCCCGCCATGCAGGTCGAGGCAGCGGGCGAACCATTGCGCCACCACGTCGCCGTCGTCGAGCAATTGGTAGGGCGAGGCTATGCGCGCCCATTGCAGCGCGCCGAAGACGATATAGTCGGCAAACAGCGGCGACGCACCGCCGATGAAAGGCTGATAGCCGAGCGTTGAACGCAAGGGTTCCAGCGAGGCCCTGAAGTTGCCGAGCCCGGCCTCCCGGGTTGCCATCACGTCTTCCAGCCGCTTGCCGAGGCGCTGTTCCCGACTCTTTCGGAAATAGGCGGCGTTCTCCGCGTCCTGCATGGCATGCAGGTCGATGATCGCGGCAGTGGTCACATAGGGCTGGATGGTCAGTTGCTACCAGCGTTCGATGAAGCGCGCCATCGTCTTGCCGCCTTCACCGCCAAACAGCGTCGGCCGATCCGGATAGGCCTCATCGAGATAGAGCGCGATAGCTAAGGAATCCGCGACGACCATCTCGCCGTCGCGGATCACAGGAACGGTTTTCGAAACGCCGCCTTCGACAGCGGGCACCTCGAGAAAGCGCGTCGGCACGGTTGATATGTCGAGCTCCTTGTGGGCAAGCGCCATCGCCACCTTCCAGCAATGCGGGCTGAACGGACGTGTGGTGTCGCGTCCGACGAGGTCATAGAGCAGAATGGTCATTGGCGGCGGCCCCCTCACGGGTTAGGTAGGCCTCGCATCGACGCGAGCCGAGGGAAGCCATGAGACAGCATTTCATGATGTTTGCGGCCTATAATCAATGGGCCAATGGCCGCATCTATGATGCCGCCGCCGAACTCGACGAAGAGGAATTCAATCGCAATGTCGGCGCCTTTTTCGGCTCGATGATGGGCACGCTCAACCACCTGCTGACAGCCGACCGCATCTGGATGAAGCGCTTCACTGGCGAGGGCGACGCGCCGACGACGCTGGACGCCATCCTGCATCGTGGTTTGCCCGGCCTGCGGATGGCGCGTGAAGCCGAGGACAGAAGGATCATCGATTGGGTCGGCGGCCTCAATGACAAGGCGTTGACGGGCCGCTTCACCTATATGACCGTCTCGGACATGCGCACGGTCTCGCAAAGGCTGGCGCCGGCGCTGGACCATGTCTTCAATCACCAGACCCACCATCGCGGCCAGGCGCATGCCATTCTAACCATGCTGGGCAAGCCAAGCCTGGGGTTGGATCTGATGCTCTTCCAGCGCACCGAGGAGGGCAGGGCTTTCGCCTGATCCCCGCGATGTTTGGCGGTTGTGAGTTCAAAGGTTGAGGGCCAGCTCCCTTATCGCTGCATTTTGTGCTGCAGCATCGTCTTTACGTCAGGCCACTCGGAATCGATGATGCTGAACCGGACGGAATTGCGCTTCCGTCCGTCCGGCATGATCCGCTCATTGCGAACGATCCCTTCCTGCTTGTCCCAATTCGCAGAATGGCTGCCCTTGACGCGTGGTTCAGTTCGTCCGTGGTGAATTGCACACGGACACATCCCATGACCTCGAATGCATGGGTCAGGAGAAGATACTTCGCCTCGGTATTGACCCCGGACCGCTGAACCGAGCTGCTGAGCCAGCTATGCCCTATCTCCAGCTTTCTATCCGCTCGATCGATCTTCCAAAACCGCGTACTTCCGCAGATCAGTCCCGTGCTGCGCTTGACGATTGCATAAGGCATGACAGTGCCGGCCTGTCGTCCAGCCAGGGCGTTGGCCATATATCCATCGATCGTATCTGGCCCGGGGATCACGGTGGCCTTCAGGTTCCACAGCGCACCATCCGCCGCCGCGCTCAGAAGCCCCGACGAATGGTCCTGCTGAAGCGGCACGAGTTCTACAATCACACCGACCAAGACGGGCTGTATGGATTGGGCGTACATTAACCGCTGGCTCTCAACTTGCCTCTTGCCGGTCGTATCTCGTCTGCAGACAACCAATGCTTGCCCGAAATTCAGACAGCCATCGCAGCCTCGCTGCTGATTTCACTGTCCAGCTGACGCTGCGTTAAAGCCGCTTCCGCCATCACCCAGTGCTTGAACAGCAGCACCTTGCGTGTGGCAAGGCTCTTTGGGGGAGAGACAAAATACCAGCCAGCCGTGTTTGGATGGTGGACGGCGAATGGCGCCACAAGCCTTTCGGCGCGGATATCGCTGGCCATATAGGCGCGGTTGGCCACCGCAAAGCCCATCCCGGAATTGGCTGCCTCGTAGGACATCATGCACGAGTCGAAATAGATGCTTTTGGTCTCGCTGAGCACGAAGCTGGCACCGGCGAAACCAAGCCAGGATTGCCAGTTCTGGGTGCAGGTATCGGAATGCAGCAGCGTGAAGTGCCTGAGATCATCCGGCGTCACCTTCGACAGCTGCTTGTCGGCGAGAACTTCATGAAACAGCTTGCGGCTGCACACCGGTGTCAGGTCTTCGCGAAACAGCAGATTGGATTGCAACCCGTGAAAGTGACCGTCGCCATAGCGGATTTCAAGATCGAACTCGGAGGTCGTGAACTCATGCGTCGCGTAGGAGGTCGAGACCCGCATCACGATATCGGGGTATCGCTGCTGGAACAGCGGCAGGCGCGGAAACAGCCAGCGTGCCGCAAAGGTCGGCAGCACTGATATCTTCAACACATGTTCCTGGGATTGCCCGGTCGCTTCCATGCTGGCGGCGACGATTCTCTCCAGCGCCTCGCGAACGCGCGAGACATAGGTCTCGCCCTCCGGCGTCAGCGACACCGCATTGCCGCCGCGCTGGAATATCTTGAATCGCAGCTGATCCTCCAGGCTTTTGACGCGCTGGCTGACCGCTGAAGCGGTGATAAATTGTTCTTCGCCGGCGCGCGTGAAATTCCCGTGCCGCGCAGCACTCTCGACGATTTTCAGCGAATTGAGGTTGACCTGACTGAGCAGACGCACGGTTTCGACCTTAAGCTGGGCTTACACTAGCACCAGCATTCCTAATTTTACAGGGGGGGCTAATTTATTCGACTGTTTACCAAGTGTTGCCCCCATCCTGGAGAAGTACAATGAACGCCCATACCATTCCCGAACTGCGTTATGCGATGAGTCGCGAGGCCATTATCGGCCATGAAACCGCCTGGAAAGTGTCGAGTTTTGGCGTCGCGCAATATCTGCATGGCTATGACCCGGCACTGCTCGCCGCGATCGAGGAGGCTGCTCTGAAGCTCAAGGCCAGCCATGCCGTGCACAAGCACCTCGATCTGACCTTCATCACCGGGGCAGACCGTTTCATCCCCGAGATCAAGGAATTGCTGCATGACAAGCTGCGCCTGGAGCGGCTGTCCGACATGATGGGTACCAAGCTGGAGCCTTATCCGCTGTCGATCGTCGGCTCGACGGTCACCTTCATGAACCCCAAGGACGGCGCCGTGGAATGGCATTGCGATGGCGTTCCTGTCACTGAACTCATTCCACTGTCGATCAGCAATCCGCTGGTCGGCGGCCACCTCGAAATCTACTGCGACGACTCCGAAACCGGCCGCGCCATCCTCGAATCCGGCCGTGAGATCCCACGCAACCGTGTCATGCGCATCGATCACAAGATGAACTACGCGACGCTCGGGCAGTTCCTGGGCGTCCTGCATCGCACCGCCCCGATCCAGTTCGGTGAGCGCGTCACGCTGGTGCTCAACCAGCGCTCGGTGGCCAAACCCTATGTCGACGACAACCGCATGTTCTATCTCGCCGCCGACAACGACCACGACCGTGAATGGGTCAACGAACTGGCCGAAGACGTCTGGACCAACCAGCTGCCGGCCTATCGCCGGTTCGAGGCAGAGCATCCCGTGCCCGCCGCCGCCGACGCGCCGGTTCCGGGCGGAGCCAGGGAATCGTGGTAGCGAGCCACGATCCCGAAAGGTGGGACCCGGTTTTCGGACAGGATCATGGTCAGACACAGAGATAGAGCCCTATGCCGGACCTTTCGGCATGGGTCAGGCTCGATATCCGCGCTGGTCTTCGCTGCCGGCGCGGTGGCGTTGTGGTCGACCAATGCGCTGGTCGGCAAATCCCTGCTGGCCAGCCACCCGGTGTCACAGGTGCAGTTCCTGCAATTTGCAGGCGCCGCACTCGTCTTCGCCGCCATCCGGTTGATGAGCCGGGAAAGCGCCGCGCCGGTCGCGGCCGGGGCCGCGCTCGTGCCTCTCGGCGTCGGCTTCATCGGCCTCGTCGGCACCATGGTGCTGCAATACATGGCCTTCGCTTCGATGCCGGTGATCGAGGCCAATCTGGTGGCCTACACCTGGCCGTTGATGGTCGCGGCGGCGGTCATCGCCCTGGAAAATCCGCGGCGCCCGATACTGCTGGGCCTTGCCGCGGTGGTGGGCTTCGTTGGCGTTGCGCTGGTGATTTCGGGAGGGCGTAACCAATCCTGGCTCCAGGGCGATCTCGTCGGCTATCTCACCGCGTTCGGATCCGCACTGTGCATGGCCCTCTATTCGATCATGGTGGGACGGGTTGTCACCTCACCTGAACGCCTATTGCTGCCATCGGCGCTGATCGGTGTCGCCCTGACATTTCTGTGGTGCGTTCACGATGGTTTCACATGGCGCGTCGGCACGGACCTGGCTCTCGGCCTCTATCTCGGCGCCGGTCCGATGGGGTTGGGTTACTATTTCTGGTCGCGCGCCTTGAAGCTCGAAGGCAGCGGCAAGGTCGCGGTCGTGGCCTATCTCACGCCGATCGCTTCGACCCTGCTGCTGACCCTGTCCGGTGAACGGCTGACGATGACGGCCGTCGTCGGAGCCATCCTCGTCATCGGCAGTTGCGTGGCGGTCGGTGTGGAACGTTCGGAGGCCGAAAACCATGTTTGACGAAAATGAACGCCTGGCCATTCAGGAAGCGCATTGGCTGACCAAGGAATTTGGCGCCGAGGCGCCGCTTTACGCCGCGATGAAGGCCGAAAAAGCGATAGAACAGAGGGATTTCGGGCGTTGCGCCCGCTGGAAGCGTATTCTGGAGATATTGACCGATAGCCCTGACGCGAAGTCTGCTGGTTCGAAGTATTAGATTTTCTAATTTGCACAGCGTCGATTTCGCATGAAAGCTATTTCTGCCGATTCTTGATTCCTTGTTGAGACTTGGCGGTCCGTTGGGGGACGCGGGTAAAAAGATACATCGACATAAGTCTTCGCTGGGGTGGAGGATATTGTCGCAAATATGGTGAAAGAATTGTCAAATATCGATGATAAGACCGTTATCGAGCTGACGGCCGATATTGTCTCGGCCTATGTAGGCAACAATCCGCTTCCGGCTTCCGGTCTGCCCGAGTTGATTGCCAGCGTCAGCGCTTCGGTCCGCAAGCTCGCTGGTGCGGTTGTCGCGGAAACCCCAAATCTTGTTCCGGCAGTCAATCCGAAGAAGTCGGTGTTTCCCGACTATATTATCTGCCTTGAGGACGGAAAGAAATTCAAGTCGCTCAAGCGGCACCTGCGGACCGACTACGGCCTGAGCCCGGACGACTACCGGGCCAAATGGGGCCTGCCGCCGGACTATCCGATGGTTGCGCCAAACTACTCGGCGACACGGTCGGCTCTGGCTAAGTCGACAGGACTTGGCCGCAAGCCGGCAGCAGTGCCGGCCGCCGTTGCCAAAGCGAAGCGCAAGGCGACTGCCTGAAGCGCTGCCTGATCGGTAGGCGAGCCTCTGATCGACTTGCTTGACGGCGTTCTCGCGGGCGTCGTTTCGAGGCCTTGTGCGGCCAACTGGCCCACAAGGTCTTGCGAAGCGTTGATGTCCGGTGCAAAAGCGCGGCCATGCTGATCATCAATGACCTTTCGCTCCGGATGGCCGGACGCCTGCTTCTCGACCATGCCTCGCTAACCTTGCCGGCCGGCACCAAGGCCGGCCTTGTCGGCCGCAACGGCACCGGCAAGACGACGCTGTTCAAGGCCATCACCGGCGATTTCCCGTCCGAGACAGGCTCGATCAGCCTGCCGAAGAGCACCCGCATCGGCCAGGTGGCGCAGGAAGCGCCGGGCACCGAGGATCCGCTGATCGAGATCGTGCTCAAGGCCGATCTCGAACGCTCGGCGCTGCTCGAAGAGGAAAAGACGGCGACCGATCCGCACCGCATCGCCGACATCCATATGCGGCTGGCCGATATCGACGCCCACTCAGCCGAATCCCGCGCCGCCACCATTCTCGCCGGCCTTGGCTTCGATGACGCAGCGCAAAGGCGTCCGGCCTCGTCCTTCTCCGGCGGCTGGCGCATGCGCGTGGCACTTGCCGCGGTGCTGTTTGCCGAGCCCGACCTTCTGCTGCTCGACGAACCGACCAACTATCTCGATCTCGAAGGCACGCTGTGGCTGGAAAACTATGTCTCGAAATACCCGCACACAGTGCTTTTGATCTCGCATGATCGCGACCTGCTCAATCGCGCCGTCAACTCGATCGTCCATCTCGACCAGAAGAAGCTGACTTTCTGGCGTGGCGGCTACGACCAGTTCGAGCGCCAGTATACCGAGCAGAAGGAGTTGCAGGAGAAGGGCCGGGTCAAGCAGGAAGCCGCCCGCAAGCACATGGAATCCTTCGTCGAACGCTTCCGTGCCAAGGCCTCCAAGGCGAGACAGGCACAGTCGCGCATCAAGGCTCTGGAAAAGATGAAGCCGATCGCGGCCATCGTGAACGATTCGGTGCGGCCGTTCTCGTTCCCCGAACCGGTGAAGACGGTGGCCTCGCCGATCGTGGCCCTGAACAACGTCAATGTCGGCTACACCGAGGGACAGCCGATCCTCAAGAAGATGACATTGCGCATCGACGCCGACGACCGCATCGCACTGCTCGGCGCCAACGGCAACGGCAAGTCGACCTTCGCCAAATTGCTGTCCGGCCGGCTCAAGCAGGAGAGCGGCACCATGACGGTGGCGCCTGGGCTGAAGGTGGCGATCTTTGCCCAGCATCAGCTCGACGATCTCAGGCCGGATGAGAACGCCTATGAGCATGTCCGCCGGCTGATGCCGGAGGCCCCGGAATCGAAGGTGCGCGGCCGCGTCGCCCAGTTCGGCCTGACGACCGAGAAGATGAACACCGCCGCCAAGGATCTGTCGGGCGGCGAGAAGGCTCGGTTATTGATGGGCCTGTCGGCCTTCGAAGGCCCCAACCTGTTCATCCTCGACGAACCGACCAATCATCTCGACATCGACAGCCGCGAATCGCTGATTCATGCGCTGAACGAATTTCCTGGTGCCGTCATCCTGATCTCGCACGACCGCCATCTGCTCGAAGCGACCGCCGACCGGCTTTGGCTGGTCAAGGATGGTGCCGTCAGCCCGTATGATGGCGACCTCGAGGACTATAAGACGCTGGTCACCGGCGTGTCCGGCGACCGCCGCGGCAAGCGTGAGGCCGACAAGGCGTCAAAAGCCGATCGCCGCCGCGATGCGGCGGCGCGCCGCGCCGCCTTCGAACCGCTGGCCAAGGAAATCCGTGCCACCGAAGCGCTGATGGACCGCATCCGCAAGCGCATCGACGGCATCGAGGACGAACTGTCCAATCCGGCGGTCTACGAGAAGGATCCCTCGACAGCGACGCGGCTGGCCAAGGAGCGCTCGCAACTGGCCCAGACGCTGGCCGGCCACGAGGAAAAGTGGCTCAGCATGTCTGCCGAATACGAGGAAGGCACGGCGGAGTGAGTGCGTAATCTCCCCACCTGTGGGGGGAGATGCCCGGCAGGGCAGAGGGGGGCGCTGGCCCGCCAACCTGTCGGCCTTTTGCCCCAGCACCGCGCCGGTGTTGATCAGAGCAGGATCGTACCAAAAGTTGGCGATCCGTCGCGCCCCCCTCTGTCATGCCGGACATCTCCCCCACGTGGGGGGAGATTAGCCAATCATCTGGCCCTACACGCCGCCCCCCAAACCCGCTAGACAAATGCCATGAACCAGCACGCCAAGCTCCGCATTGGCCATTCGGCCTGTCCGCATGATTGCCCGTCGACCTGCGCGCTCGAGGTCGAACTGCTCGACGGAAATCGCATCGGCCGCGTCCATGGCGCCAAGTCCAATAGCTACACGGCCGGTGTCGTCTGCGCCAAGGTTGCCCGTTACGCTGACCGCGTCCATCATCCCGACCGTTTGCTGAAGCCGCTGATCCGCGCCGGCGCCAAGGGCGACGGCGCCTGGAAAGAAGCGAGCTGGGAGGCAGCACTCGACCTCGTCGCCGAAAAATTCATCGCGGCCGAGGAAAAATACGGCTCGGAGACAGTCTGGCCCTACTATTATGCCGGCACGATGGGACTGGTGCAGCGCGACGGCATCGACCGGCTGCGCCACGCGAAAAAGTATTCCGGCTTCTTCGGTTCCATCTGCACCAACCTGGCCTGGACCGGCTGGATGATGGGGGCGGGCGCTTTGCGTGGTCCCGATCCCCGCGAGATGGCGAAATCCGACTGCGTGGTGATCTGGGGCACCAACGCCGTGGTCACCCAAATCAACGTCATGACCCACGCCATCAAGGCGCGCAAGGAGCGCGGCGCGAAAATCGTTGTCATCGATGTCTACGAGAACGCGACGATGAAGCAGGCCGATCTCGGCCTGGTGTTGAAGCCAGGCACCGATGGCGCGCTGGCGTGTGCTGTCATGCATGTGCTGTTTCGCGACGGCCTCGCTGACCGCGCCTATCTTGAAAAGTACACCGACGACCCGAAGGGGCTGGAGGCCCACCTGCGGACGCGCACGCCGGATTGGGCGGCTGGTATCACCGGCTTGACGGTCGCCGAGATCGAGGCCTTCGCCCGCCTCGTCGGCACGACCAAGAAAACCTATTTCCGCCTCGGCTATGGTTTTGCGCGCCAGCGCAATGGCGCCGTCAACATGCATGCCGCGTCGTGCATCGCGGCTGTCACCGGCAGCTGGCAATATGAGGGCGGCGGCGCCTTCCATTCCAATTCCGGCATCTTCAAGCTCAACCAGGATGTGCTGGAAGGCACCAAGATGCGCGATCCCTCGATCCGTTATCTCGACCATTCGCGCATCGGCCCGGTGCTGACCGGAGCCAGCGATGCGCTTTACGGCGGGCCGCCGGTGACGGCGATGCTGATCCAGAACACCAACCCGGTGAATGTCGCGCCGGAACAGCGGCTGGTCACCCAGGGCTTCCTGCGCGACGATCTGTTCACCTGCGTGCATGAGCAGTTCATGACCGACACGGCCAAGCTCGCCGATGTCGTGCTGCCGGCGACGATGTTTCTGGAGCACGACGACGTCTACAAGGGCGGCGGCAACCAGCACATAACGCTCGGCCCCAAGCTGATCGAGCCGCCGGAAGGGCCGCGAACCAACCATTTCGTCATCGAGGAATTGGCTGAGCGCCTCGGCGTCGCCGACCGTCCGGGTTTTGGTCTCACCGAGCAGCAGCATATCGACATCATCCTTGGCAAGCGCGGGCTGGGCAGCTTCGACAGCTTGAAGGAAGACAAGTGGGTCGACCTGCAGCCGGATTTCGACACCGCGCATTTCATCAAGGGATTTGGCCATGCGGACGGAAAATTCCGCTTCCGCGCCGACTGGACCGGGCAGGCGGCGCCCAACCGGCCGCCGAAAAGCATGGGCCTGTTCGGCCCCGTCGAGAGGCTGCCGGAATTTCCTGACCATGTCGACCTGATCGAGGTCGCCGACGAAGCACATCCGTTCCGGCTGACGACGTCGCCGGCGCGCAACTTCCTCAACTCGACCTTTTCGGAGACACCGGTGTCGAAGGCCAGGGAAGGTCGCCCGGAACTCCTCCTGCACCCCGACGACGCCGCGGCGCATGGGCTGGCCGACGGAGACCGCGTCGAGGTCGGCAATCAGCGTGGCGAGGTCGTGCTGCACGCAAAACTCTTCGACGGTCTCAAGCGCGGCGTGGTCATCGCCGAAGGCATCTGGCCAAACAGCGCCCATGAGCGCGGCGAGGGCATCAACGTGCTGACCGGCGCCGATGCGCCCGCGCCCTATGGCGGTGCCGCCTTCCACGATAACAAGGTCTGGTTGCGCGCGGCAAACTGAGAACTCAGCTCGTCTCGCGCCAAATCATACCGGCAGGATTTCAGCCGCCTTCTTTCGGTCTCGCCGGAGGCGGATGTCGTCGGCAATCTGCTCTGCCTCGATCGAGATTTCGCGCAGCAATCCGGTGACCGGATTGTGAAAGCCGATGAGATAAAGACCGAGGTCCGAAGCGCTCGCATTGACGCCGCTGCGGCCCGGCTGGACGCCGGGCTCCAGCAGCTTGGCATAGCCCGGCCGGAAGCCGGTGGCGAAGATGATCGCGTCGAACTCGCCATGCCTGCCGTCGACAAAACGGGCGCCTTGTTCAGTGATCTCGACAATGTCGGGTGCGACCTTGATCGCGCCTTCGCGGATCTTGCGGATGGTGCCGACATCGATCGTCGGAATGCGCGACGAGAGCGCGATCTGCTGCAGCATTCCTTGCTGTGGCCGCCTGAGCCCGTATGTCTCCAGCCTGCCCAACGCCAGATCGAGGATGATGGGGAACAAGGCATCGTTGATGCGTTGCGGCATCAGGCGCGCCGCCATGCCGATCATCTGGATGGGCACGCCGAGCAGCTCGCGCGGCACGATATGGACGCCGCCGCGCACCGAAATCGTCGGTCGCGCACCGCCTTCCACCAGGTCGAGCGCAATCTCGGCGCCGGTATTGCCCATGCCGACGATCAGCACCGACTGGCCGGCAAAAGGCATGGCGTTGAGATAGTCGGCGCTATGCAGGCTTTTGCCCCTAAAGCCATCGGCGCCGGCAAATCTGGGCATCAGCGGCTCTGCGTTGTTGCCCGACGCGATCACGACGTTTGAGGCGTGCAAGGGGCCTGTTGTCGTGTCCACGAGCCAGCTTCTGCCTTGCCGGGTTATCGCCCGCACCGCTTCTCCAAATCGGGGCCGCAGATCGAAACGTTGCGCATAGGCATCGAGATATGCGGCGAAGAGATCGCGAGGTACATAGCGCGGATAGTCCTTGGGAAAGGGCACGAAGGGCAGCGAGGAATAGCGTTTGGTCGTGTGCAGGTGGACGCGCTCATAGTGGCGTCGCCAGGCGGGCGCGGACTGCTGCTCTGTTTCGAGGAGGACGAAGTCCTGCCCGGCCTGTCGCAGGCACGCGGCAATAGCCAGGCCCGCCGGCCCGGCACCGATGATCGCAACTGGGGTGGTGTCGTCCAAGCGCGCCTCCGCCAACAAATTCGCTTCCGGAGAATGGCAAAAGCATGGCAGCCGGAGCCTGCCACGCCAGCAATTTTCAGCCGGGCAAGGGCACCGTCAGCCCGACCTTGACCCGGTCCATGGCAACGAAAGTGCGGAACTTCCGGACATTGTTGCTGTCGAAGAACAGTTTTCGCGTCAGCGCCTCATAGGCGCCCATGTCGGCCACCGTGATGACCAGGATGAAATCGGCCTCGCCGGTGACGTAGTAGCATTGCTGGATTTCAGGGGTCGCCGAGAATTGCTGCTTGGCCGCGTTGATCAGTTCGGCGCGTTCGCTCTCGAGTTCCACCTCGACGAAGATGGTGATGGGCTGGCCGACCGCCGCCGGCTCGATGATCGCGACATTGCCGGCAATGACGCCGGTTTGCTCCATGCGCTTGATACGGCGCTGCACCGCCGGCGCCGACAGGTTGACCGCTTCGCCGATCAGCCGCTGCGGCGTCGTGTTGTCGCGTTGCAGGACGGCAAGGATGGCGAGATCGAAACTGTCGAGCGAGGGTGGCGATACAGGCAATGGAGATATCCCCGCGAAACAAACTTGCATTTAGGAGGCCCTGTTACAGCGCTCTTTGCGCCGATACTGCAATATATTCTCGCTGAAAGTCAGAGCATGATGCCGAAAAGTGTCAAGCGGTTTTCGGACGACATCATGCTCTATCTCTTTGATTTAGAGACGGATTCAGATTTCAGGCCGATTCGGCCTGAAATCATCCGGCTCTAGGGAGGCCGCCAGTGTTTCTGCTCAACGGCAATGCTTTGCATCACCTGCCACTCGATCCGGCCGATGCCGATACCCTTGGTGTGGCTGGCGCCGACACAGTCGAGCGTTTTCTTGCCCATCGCGACAATCACCTGGTGACGCCGCTGCATGCGCTGCCGGCGCTCGCCGCCGAACTCGGGCTGGGGGCCATCCATATCAAGGATGAGGGCTTTCGCCTCGGCCTCGGCAGCTTCAAGGCGCTGGGCGGCGCCTATGCCGTCTTCCGCCTGGTGCTGGAGAAGGCAAGCACCAGGCTTGGCCGGCCCGTCGATGTGGCCGATCTCGATCGGCCGGATGTGCGGACCATCGCCGCGACGATAACATTTGCCTGTGCGACCGACGGCAATCATGGCCGCTCGGTCGCGCAAGGCGCCCAACTCGTCGGTGCGCGGGCGGCTATCTTCGTTCACGCCGGCGTCAGCGAGGAGCGCATCGCGGCAATCGCCCGTTATGGCGCCGAGATGATCCGCGTCGATGGCAATTATGACGACTCGGTCAGGCAGGCTGCTCAGGTTTCGGCCGAGAAGGGCTGGACCGTGGTCTCCGACACTTCGTGGCCGGGCTACGAGCGCATTCCCGGCCTCGTCATGCAGGGCTATACGGCGATCGTGCGCGAGGCGCTGCGCCAGCTCCCTCGGACGCCGACCCATGTCTTCGTGCAAGCCGGCGTCGGTGGCATTGCCGCCGCGGTGGCCGGCCATCTCGCCATCGTGCTCGGTGATGCCAGGCCGACCCTCATTGTGGTCGAGCCGGCGCGTGCCGCCTGTGTTTTTGCAGCCGCCCAGGTCGGGCGCCCGGTCAAGGTCGCGCACGGCCGGCCGACGGTGATGGCCATGCTTGAATGCTACGAGGCCTCGCCGGTCGCCTGGCGGGTGCTGGCGCGTGCCGCCGATGCCTTCATGACGGTCGGTGAAGACGACGCCATCGCAGTGATGCGGCGGCTGGCGCGGCCGGGTGCTGGCGATCCGGTGATTGTTGCCGGCGAAAGCGGCGGCGTTGGCCTTGCCGGCCTGATCCGGGCGGTGGCCGAGAACCGGGCCGAGCTTCAACTCGGCGGCAAATCGCGGGTGCTGGTGATCAACACCGAAGGCGCCACCGATCCCCACCGCTATGCCGAACTGGTCGGCATGAGCCCGGTCGATGTGCTGGCCGGTAAGATGACAGCCGAGGCAACGTCATGATCGCAATCGATGCACAGCGCCTGCTTGGCCATATCCGTGAACTCGGTGCCGTCGGCCGCGACAGTGAGGGCAGGCTGATCCGGCTGGCCGCCTCCGACACCGACAAGCAGGGCCGCGACCTGTTCGTCGGCTGGCTGCGGCAGGCCGGGCTCGATGTCGCCATCGACCGGGTCGGCAACATTTTCGGTATCTGGCAAAGCCCGGAAAACACCGGGCAGGCGCCGCTGCTCATCGGCTCGCATATCGACACCGTCATCGATGCCGGCATTTATGACGGCTGCTACGGCGTGCTTGCCGGGCTGGAGGTGATCGAGACGCTCAAGGCATCAGTCTTTTCGCCGTCGCGCCCGGTCGCGGTTGCCGCTTTCACCAATGAGGAGGGCGTGCGCTACACCCCCGACATGATGGGTTCGCTGGTCCATGCCGGCGGCATCGATGCCGAAACGGTGCTGGCGGCCGTCGGTACCGACGGCAGCGTGCTTGGGCAAGAACTCGCCCGCATCGGCTACGCCGGCGACCGGGAACCCGGCTTCCTCAAACCGTATGCCTATCTCGAACTGCATATCGAACAGGGGCCGGTGCTGGAGCGCGAAGGCGTGCCGATCGGTGCGGTGGAGAATCTGCAAGGCATCTCCTGGCAACGCGTCACCATCGACGGTGTCGCCAATCATGCCGGCACCACGCCGATGTCGATGCGCAGCGATGCCGGCCACGCCGCCGCCCGTGTCATCGCCTTCCTGCTCGATCGGGTCCAAGCCTCGAATGCGCCGACGGTGGCTACCGTCGGTACGATTCGCTTCGAGCCAAATGCCATCAACGTCATTCCCTCGCGCGCCGTCTTCACCATCGATCTGCGCGACCCCGACGAACAGCGCCTGCAGGCGGAGGAGGCGGCACTTGCGGCCTATCTCGAGCAGCTTGCTCTCACCGAGAAGATGACGGTCTCGGTGGAGCAACTGGCCCGCTTCGAGCCAGTGATCTTTGATATCAGCATCGTCGAGCGGATCGAGACCGCCGCGAAAGACCGCGGCCTTGGCGTCAAGCGGATGACGTCCGGCGCCGGTCACGACTCACAGATGCTGGCGCGCATCGCTCCGGCAGCGATGATCTTCGTGCCGAGCGCCGGTGGCATCAGCCATAGTCCGCACGAGCACACCGGAGATGCAGAGCTTGTTGCCGGCGCCAACATCCTGCTTGATGTGGTCGCGCAACTGGCAAAGTAGGTCAGGAGGGGCAGAAGAATGTCTGAACTCGATCGTGACGCGCTGAAGCAGGAGATGATTTCCTGGCGGCGTGACCTGCACGCGCACCCGGAATTTGGCTTCGAGGAGAAGCGTACCGCCGCCTTCGTCGCCGCCAAACTGCGTGAGTTCGGCCTCGACGATGTCACCGAAGGCGTCGGCGGCACCGGCGTCGTCGGCACGCTGAAGCGCGGCAGCGGCAACCGGGCGATTGCGCTTAGAGCCGACATGGATGCGCTGCGCATCACCGAGCAGTCGGCCGCGCCCTACCGTTCCGGCAATCCCGGCTTCATGCATGCCTGCGGCCATGATGGCCACACCACCATGCTGCTCGGCGCGGCAAAGCTGCTGGCCAGCGAGGGCGGTTTCGACGGCACCGTACGCTTTATCTTCCAACCGGCCGAGGAATGGGGCAGGGGCGCACTCGCCATGCTCGACGATGGCCTGATGCAGCGCTTTCCCTTCGACGAGATCTTTGGCCTGCACAACATGCCCGGCCTGCCCATCGGGCATTTCGAGACCCGAGCCGGCCCGATCATGTCGGCCGAGGATATCTTCGAGATCGTGCTGAAAGGGCTCGGTGGTCATGCCGCGCGACCGCATGCGGGGAACGAGACGCTGGTCGCCGCCTGCGCGCTGGTGACCAACCTGCAGACCATCGTCTCACGCCGGCTGAGCCCGGCCGACATAGCGGTGGTTTCGGTGACCGAGCTGATCACCGACGGCACCCGCAACGCTCTACCCGGTCTCGCCCGCATTCTCGGTGATGCGCGCAGCTTCCGCCCCGAGGTCAGCGCCGAGATCGAGCGGCAGATGCGCATCGTCGCCGAGGGCACCGCCGCCGCCTACAACGTCACCGCCGAGGTCGAGTACAGCCGCGAGTTCGTGCCGCTGCGCAATGATGCTGAACTGGTCGATGCCGCGTTCGCGGCCGCAAGAGACGTCTTCGAGCCCGGCAATATCGCTGTCGCCCGCGAGCCGATGACCGCCTCCGAGGATTTCGCCCGCTTTCTCGATCATGTGCCGGGCTGCTTCGTTTTCCTCGGCAATGGCGAGGCTTCCGCGCCGCTGCACAATTCCAGCTACGACTTCAACGATGACGGGCTGTTGTTCGGCACGAATTTCCACGTCGCCCTAGTCAGGCAACGACTCGGTGGCGAAGCCGGGAGATGATCGCGGGTTGCCGCGCTCGCCGCTGGCCCAAACACCATGGGTATTGCCAGCCAGCTCGCGGTTTTAAACTCCTCAAGGAATTGCAGGGATGATGGTCAAGACACGCTTGGCCGGCGATAGGCCGCTTGTGCGGGTCGGTACGCTTTTAACGCAAACAATCGACCGATGACGCAAGGGAAAGACTCAGCTAACCTCTACGGTGCGGCGGACCTAATTATCCGCTTGGCCGGCGCTTCATTCTTCCTCCCAAGCGGCGCCGGCCTTCTTCTCCCAAACGCCCTCTTTGCTGACGCGTCTCAAGGAATGCATTACCGAACGTGCGCGTTGGTGGAAGCGTCGCCGCCCCTCGATTTTCTTACCGCGCGCCTGAACATAGGCAAAGGGAACCAAATGCCGTCTCCTCGGTTGGTCCTGCTCCAATGGAGTTGCAGCCATGTTCCGTCTGCTTATCGCCGGCGCTTTGGCCTATGTCGCCTATCGTATCGCCAGGAAGATGGTCGAAGACGTGCCCGATACAGTCGACCCGCTGCTGTTGCCGCCGTCGAAATATGATCGCGAGACCTTGCGTCGGCAATCAGCCGCTATGGGTGTCGATCCGCAACGCTAGGCGCGATCCGTTTTCCTCGGTTTGTGGGGCCGATCTGCTTCGCATCGACGTTGCGAACAAAGCAGAAACGATGCTTGATGGGCGATGAACCTCGCCGCCGCTGATTCGACCTTTCGGGAACCGACCATCCAGCCTGCCTATCTCGCGCGGCTGAACGACGCCCAGCGCCAGGCCGTCGAGCATGGCGACGGCAAGATCGCCGGTCCGTTGCTGGTCATTGCCGGCGCCGGTTCGGGCAAGACCAACACGCTGGCGCACCGGGTCGCCCACCTGATCGTCAAGGGTGCCGACCCGCGCCGCATCCTGCTGATGACCTTCTCGCGCCGCGCTGCGTCCGAAATGGCCAGGCGTGTCGAGCGCATCGCCGGCGAAGTGCTCGGCCGTGATGCCGCTGTCATCACCGATGCGCTGACCTGGGCCGGCACCTTTCACGGCATTGGCGCGCGGCTGCTGCGCGACTATGCGCTGGAGATTGGCCTCGACCCGGCCTTCACCATCCATGATCGCGAGGATTCCGCCGACCTGATGAACCTGGTACGGCACGAGCTCGGCTTCTCGAAAACGGAAGCGCGTTTCCCCACCAAGGGCACCTGCCTTGCCATCTATTCGCGCGCCGTCAACGCGCAGGCGCCGCTTAACGAGGTATTGGGATCTGCCTTTCCCTGGTGCGCCGGCTGGGCGGAGCAACTGAAGCAATTGTTCGCCGGTTATGTCGAGGCCAAGCAGGCGCAGAACGTGCTCGATTACGACGATTTGCTGCTCTACTGGGCGCAGATGACGGCCGAACCTGAAATAGCGGCCCATCTGAGCGGACGTTTCGACCATGTGCTGGTCGATGAATACCAGGACACCAACCGCCTGCAGTCCTCGATCCTGCTGGCGCTGAAACCCGACGGCGCCGGGCTGACTGTCGTCGGCGACGATGCGCAGTCGATCTATTCGTTCCGCGCCGCCGAGGTGCGCAACATCCTCGACTTCCCCAACCAGTTCGCGCAGGCCGCCGATGTGGTGATGCTGGAACGCAACTACCGCTCGACCGAAACCATTCTCGCCGCCGCCAATGCCGTGATCGGCGAGGCCTCGGAGCGCTTCACCAAAAACCTGTGGTCGGAGCGCAAGTCGACCGACAGACCGAGGCTGGTGACCGTGCGCGACGAGGTCGAGCAGGCCAATTTCGTCTGCGATACGATCCTGGCCGAGCGCGAAGCCGGGACAGTGCTGAAATCCCAGGCGGTGCTGTTTCGCGCCTCTCACCACAGCGGACCGCTGGAGATCGAGCTGACGCGGCGCAACATTCCCTTCGTCAAGTTCGGCGGCCTGAAATTCCTCGATGCCGCCCATGTCAAGGACGTGCTGGCGGTGCTGCGCTTTGCCGAAAACCCGCGCGACCGTGTCGCCGGTTTCCGCGTGCTGCAATTGATGCCGGGCATCGGCCCTTCGGCCGCCGCGCAGGTCGTCGAGACCATGACGACGGCGCTCGATGAAGCGATGGGCCTGGCCGGCTGGCGCCCGCCGCAACGCGCGGCCGATGACTGGCCGGGCTTTGTCTCGCTCTATTCCGGCCTGCGGGCGGGCTCCAAATGGCCGGCCGATCTCGAACAGATCAGGCTGTGGTACGAGCCGCATCTGGAACGCATCCACGAGGATGCGACGACGCGCAGGGCCGACCTGTTGCAGCTTGAGCAGATCGGGTCGGGCTATGCGTCGCGTGAACGCTTCCTGACCGAACTGACGCTCGACCCGCCGGACGCGACCAGCGACCAGGCCGGCCCGCCGCACCGTGACGAGGATTATCTGATCCTGTCGACCATCCATTCGGCCAAGGGCCAGGAATGGAAGAATGTCTTCGTGCTCAACACGGTCGACGGCTGCATCCCGGCCGATCTCGGCGTCGGCACCAAGGAAGATATCGACGAGGAGCGCAGGCTGCTCTACGTGGCGATGACGCGGGCCAAGGACAATCTCAACCTCGTCATGCCGCAGCGCTTCTTTCCGCACGGCCAGGCGGCGCGCGGTGACCGCCATCTCTATGCCTCGCGCACCCGCTTCATCCCGGCTTCGATCCTCGCTGCGTTTCAGCAAGTATCATGGCCGAGCGCGCAAGCGGCGCAGGGCAGGGCGGCCCGGCCTGAGGTGCGCGTCGACATCGGCGCGCGCATGCGCGGCATGTGGAAATAGTTTCTGGCGCCATGCCCCAACCACCGATCAGGATAGCCCTCGCGGGCGCGCTGGGCCGCATGGGCCGCGAAATGGCGGACGCCCTGCGGGGCGACGCGCGGCTGACGCTCGCCGCCTGCTTCCACCGGTCGGACAGTGTCGGCGAAGGTCTGGTGAGCCGCGACGAGGCGCTTGCCATGGCCGAAATCGTGATCGATTTCACCACGCCGGCTGCATCGGCCGACCTGGCCAGGATTTGCGCCGAGCGTGGCGGGCCGGCCCTGGTCATTGGCTCGACAGGATTCAGCACCGCTGAGTTGGCGACCATCGTCGCTGCCGCGAAAACCATCGCCATCGTGCGCTCCGGCAGCTTTTCGCTTGGGCTCAACATGCTGGCCGGATTGGTCGAGCAGGCGGCGAAGGCGCTCGATCCCGACGACTGGGATGTCGAGATTGTCGAGGCGCATCATCGCCACAAGATCGATGCGCCATCGGGAACGGCGCTGATGCTGGGGCAAGCCGCAGCCGGCGGGCGCGGCATCGACCTGGAGACGGTCGCAAGGCGGGTCCGCGACGGCGTCACCGGCCCGCGTCCAGCCGGCGAGATCGGCTTTGCGGTGATGCGTGGCGGCAGCATCATCGGCGAACATAGCGTCAGCTTCTGCGCCGAGGGCGAGACCGTGACCCTGTCGCATGCGGCCGGCGACCGCATCATGTTCGCCCGCGGCGCCATCGCCGCCGCACTCTGGGTGGCGGGACGCCCGCCCGGCGAATATGACATGCGCGACGTGCTGGGACTGAGCGACCCGTTGGGTGTGCCACGACAGGGTGGCGTGTCACCGCATGACCGCCGATAGGGCCGGTTTGTCGTCCCGGTTGGTTGTTCGGATCCATACCTCGTCCGCGCCGACATCGCAAAAAAGAACTCCGGAGCGGCCAAATAGGTTCAAATCGAACCGATCGGTTCGTTTTCTGTTGACGGACCGTGCAGCGCGTTGTGAACGCCGGCTCGGTGCATGGTCGCGCCCGGCGGCGGGTAATGTATGTTAACAGATTGATTTTAAATGATAAAATTGTGACCGCCGAGGCTATTTGTCGAATTTCAAGGGCCGAAATCACACAATCCGTGGAACATCTTCGTGATTGGAATCCGGAGCCGGGAAAACCCATCTCGGGGTGGTCCGACCGACGCGAAATTCCTCCCAAGGGCACGCACTAGACGGACAGAACAGAGAACCATTGGAGTAAAAAATGACCAAGATCGCACTCACCGCCGCCGCCATTCTCGTTGCCACGGGCACCGCTTTCGCCGGCAGCGACAATTACGGCTCCTACAACGCCAACCAGCCGGTTCCCAATCAGTCGACTTCGAGCCAGTCGATTTCGGGCCAGTCGACTTTCAACATCGACACCACGCACACCGGCTCGATCCTGAAGCCCTCGAAGGCACAGGGCGACGCCAACGCCAAGGTGGCGCCTGAGTCTGGCCGGGGCATCTGGGGCCGCTAATCCAGTCAAGTCTTGACTACAAAGAGCGGTGGGCTTGGCCCGCCGCTCTTGTTTTTTGTGCTTCAGGGACTCGCAGCCTGCGGCGCCGGCTTGAGCAGCGATCTTCGCAGTCGGCAAAAACATTCCGCGTCCCAAAACATTCCACATCCGGGAATAGAACCGGACTGCCCAGGGTCTTGTTCTTAGCGGGACCGTCCTCCCAAGGCGCCGCCTAACGCAAGAACCAGGAGACTTGAAATGAACAGAATTGCTCTCATTGCCGCCGTCATCCTCGTTACCACGGGCAGCGCCTTTACCGGCAGCGATCACTACGGATCCGGCAATGCCAACCAGCCTGTTGTCAGCGTCGATCATGCCGTCACCGGCTCGGTCAGGACCATGGATATGGCCAAGCACAAGGCGACCGATGCCAAGATGAAGACCAACTGGCCCGAATCCGGTCAGGGTATCTGGGGCAACTGACGCCTCGAGCGGGTGCGCGGCAGGCTGCCCGCCACCTGTCTTGCACTCTAGCCCAGATCCTTCGGCCGCAGACAATGTGTCAGCCGGGCACAAGACAGGGCCGACCAGTCGCCCTCGAAAACGAAGCGCACGAGGGCTGCTGTCGGGAATTTTTCCTCGAGCTTCTTGCGCGCCTTGGCCTCCGACCCTGGCCCGGCAAGCTGGTTGGCCAGATCTTCCAGACCCGGATTGTGTCCCACCACGAGCAAGCTGCCGTCCGACGGATCGACCTGACGAATCTGGCTTAGAATATCTGCCGCTGAAGCGTCGTACAGTGCCTTGACGAATACCACCTTGGGATGCGCAGGCAGTTCCGCCGCCACCAGCCGCCAGGTGTCGCGAGTGCGCAATGCCGGTGACACCAGCGCCAGTTCCGGCAGCCAGTCGCGCGCCGCAAGTTCGCGCCCCATCAATTGTGCCGCCTTCAATCCACGGTCGGCGAGTGGACGGTCGAAATCATCGAGTGCCGGATCGTCCCAACTCGATTTGGCGTGGCGAAGCAGGAGAAGCTGTTTCATCACCACGCTCTCGACTCACGGCGTGATGCGCGCCAGATGCTCGAGGTCGGCTTCCTCGCGCAGCGGATCGGGGGCCATCACCACCGAGGTGCTGTTGTCGGCATCGTCGGCAAAGTGGGCAAGCACGGTGCGCCCGGCCTCCATGCGCGCCTTGCCCTCGGCGACCAGCCCCAGCGCCAGCGGATAGAGCCGGTGCTCGGTCTTCAGCACGCGGGCAGCCAATGTATCCGCATTGTCGCCGATCATCACCGGCACGGCCGCCTGGGCGATGATCGGGCCGTCATCCATCTCGGAGGTGACGAAATGCACGGTGCAGCCATGGATGCGCATGCCGGCGGCGAGTGCGCGCGCATGGGTGTCGAGTCCCTTGAAAGCGGGCAGCAGAGCAGGGTGGATATTGATCATGCGGCCCTGCCATTTCTGGACGAAGCCGGGGGTGAGGATGCGCATGTAGCCGGCCAGCGCCACGATATCGGCATTGAATGCCGTGAGTGCTGCGTCGATGGCGGCGTCATGCGCCTGCTTGCTGCCATGGTCGGCACGCGAGATGACCTGCGTGGCGATGCCGCGCGCCTTGGCGATGCCGAGGCCGGCGGCGTCGGCCTTGTCGGAAATGACGCCGACGATTTCGGCCGGGAAGGCCGGGTCGCTGGCCGCCGCGATCAGCGCGGTCATGTTGGAGCCGCGCCCCGAGATCAGGACAACGGTGCGTTTCCTCTGCGCGCTCATAGGCCGATCGAGCCCCGATAGATGACGCCGGCATCTCGGCGCGGCACGATGCGGCCGATCGGCGTTACCGTCTCGCCGGCCTCCTGCAGCACGGCGGCGACCTGCGCCGCCTGGCCGGACGCGACCACCAAAATCATGCCGATGCCGCAATTGAAGGTGCGCATCATCTCTTCCGGCGCCACACCGCCGGTCTTGGCCAGCCACGAGAACACTGGAGGGACGTCGATCGCCTCGAGATCGAGTTCGGCCGAAAAATCCTTGGGCAGCACGCGCGGAATGTTTTCCGGGAAGCCGCCGCCGGTGATGTGGGCCAGCGCCTTGATGCCATGCGTGTTGCGGATAGCCTTGAGGACCGACTTGACGTAGATGCGGGTCGGCTCAAGCAGCGCCTCGGCAAGCGTGGCCTCATCGTTGAATGGCGCCGGGTCGCCCCACGCCAGGCCGCTGACGGCGACGATGCGGCGCACCAGAGAATATCCGTTCGAATGCAGGCCCGAGGAAGCCAGGCCCAGCAGCACGTCGCCTTCGACGATGTCGTCGGTCGGCAAGAGCTGGCCGCGTTCTGCCGCGCCCACCGCAAAGCCGGCAAGGTCGTAGTCGTTGCCATGGTACATGCCGGGCATTTCGGCCGTCTCGCCGCCGATCAGCGCGCAGCCGGCCTGGCGGCAGCCCTCGGCAATGCCGCCGACGATCGCGGCGCCCTGATCGGGATCAAGCTTGCCGGTGGCGAAATAGTCGAGGAAGAACAGCGGCTCGGCTCCCTGCACGACGATGTCGTTGACGCACATGGCGACGAGATCGATACCGATCGTGTCGTGCTTGCCGGCATCGATGGCGATCTTGAGCTTGGTGCCGACGCCGTCATTGGCCGCCACCAGCACCGGATCGGTGAAGCCGGCGGCCTTGAGGTCGAACAGGCCGCCGAAACCGCCGATCTCGCCATCGGCGCCCGGCCGGCGCGTCGCGCGCACCAACGGCTTGATCTTCTCGACCATGAGATTGCCCGCGTCGATATCGACACCGGCCTCGGCATAGGTGAGCCCGTTTCTGCGCTTGCTCGTTTTGGGCTGGCTCGTTTTGGGCTGGCCCGTCTTAGGCTGGCTTGTGTCGCGCTTGCTCATCGCAATTTTCCTGCTCGTTTGCGGGCTCTTCGCATGAACGGCTGCGCCTCGCAAGGATGACGACAGAATGGTTGGCTTTTGCCCCCGATAAAAGCGAGGCGATGGCGCCCCTTGTGCAAAATCTCCTCCGCCGTCGTTTCTCATCGGAGGCAAACCTCGCGTCTCCATTTCGCCTCCCCCCTTTGCATCCTTGTATGTAGTTGTTGTTGGTGCTCTGTTGCCATGCATCAGGCATTGGGGGACAAGCCATGCTCAATCCTTCGCAACAGGTCATGAGACTAGGCTTCGGATTCGCCGTGTCACAGGCGCTGCGCGTCATTATCGAACTCGGCATCCCCGATCTCCTGGCTGCCAGCGAGCGGTCGGTAGATGAACTGGCGGCTGCCACTCAATCGGATGCTGACTCGCTTTATCGTGTAATGCGACTTCTCGCGCCTGAAGGGGTGTTTAGGGAAGTGCTGCCCCGTCATTTCGAGTTGACGGAGGTTGGTGCGGTGCTGCGCTCCGATCGGTCGGGTCCCCGTGACTTCGTCCGTATGATCAACAGCGAGGCCTATCTTGCCTTCGAGCAGCTCCTGCATTCTGTTCGTACCGGAAAGCCGGCCTTCAACAAGGTTTTCGGGAGCCCAAGGTTTGACTGGCTGTCGGAACATCCGGAGCAGGCTGCCTTGTTTCAGCGTGCCATGGTCGCCTTGAGCCAAGGCAGTAACGAGGCCGTTGCCGAAGCTTATGATTTCAAGCCGTTCACGCGGATCGTCGACGTTGGCGGCGGACATGGCCAGCTTCTCTCGGCGATCCTGGCTCGCAACCCTCACCTGGACGGCGTGCTTTTCGATCTGCCTTCGGGCGTCGCGGCAGCACGCCAGGGTGCCGGAGGCGATCTGCCGCGCACCGAATTTGTCGCCGGTAATTTCTTTGAAAGTGTTCCCACCGGTGACGTCTACGTCATCAAGAAGGTCGTTCACGATTGGGATGATGGGCGTGCCGCGGAGATCCTGCGAAATTGCCGCAAGGCAATGCTGCCGAACGGGAAGGTGCTTGTGGCCGAGACGCTCGTGCCGCCAGGTGACGAACCGAACCAGATCAAGGGTATCGACGTGGTCATGCTCGCCGTCACTGGTGGCCTGGAGAGAACGCGGACCCAATATGCAAGCTTGTTCGACGCCGCCGGGCTACGCCTTGAACGAGTGATTCAGACCCGAGGACCCATTTCCATCCTTGAAGCGTCTGCGGTCTGATCAAGGAAGGTGTCGCCGCGAGCCCAGGTTGCTGTCTTCGCTGTCCAGCGACCGCACATTTTCCGTGAAGGTTAGGGACATCGTATATACGCGAGAGTGTCGAGATGGCGGCAGGGCAAAAGGGGTGGTTCACAGACAGACCTTTGCCATGTCTGGCGCTTCTCCCTTGCGATCCTCCTCCGTCTCCATCATGTATTAGAAGCAAACCCGGCAGGCGCGCTTTGACCATCCCCAATCTGATCACCATCCTGCGCCTTGTTCTGGTGCCGGCGGTGGTGCTGGCAATGCTGCAGGCGCGCTGGGACTGGGCCTTTGCCGGTTTCCTCATTGCCGGCATTTCCGACGGCGTCGACGGCTTCATTGCCCGCCGTTTCAACCAGCAGTCCACGCTCGGTGCCTATCTCGACCCGATCGCCGACAAGCTGCTGCTGGTTTCGGTCTTCGTCGTCATGGGCTTCATCGGGCAATTGCCGCTCTGGCTCGTCGTCACCATGGTGTCACGCGACGCGTTGATCGTCTGCGCCGTTGTGTTGTCCACCGTCATGGCCCATCCGGTCGAGATGAAACCGCTTTTTGTGTCGAAGGCCAACACCGCCATCCAGATCGTGCTTGCCTCGGTTGTGCTGGGCGAACTCGCCCTTGTCGTTCACCTCGACCCGCTGAGGCTAGTCCTCATATTGCTATCCGGGGTCTTGACCGTGGCTTCGGCCGCGGCCTATCTCGTGGCTTGGCTGAGGCATATGAGCGGCTATGGCGAAGGCTCCAAACCGGGCACCTAACCAAGAATCCATCGAAGCGGCCGCCGAGGCCGCGGCGGCAGGCGAAACTGCGTCTCTGGCATTTCACCGCCAGATCCGCTTCTGGCTGATCAGCGCCGTCCTGCTGGCGCTGTTCCTCTACGTCTTCTCAGGCATCCTTTTACCGTTCGTCGCCGGCATGGTGCTGGCCTATTTCCTCGATCCGGTCGCCGACCGGCTGCAGCGGCTCGGCCTGTCCCGCTTCATGGCGACGGTGGTCATCCTCATCACCTTCCTCATCGTGCTGGTGCTGGCCTTCGTCATCCTCATTCCGGTGCTGGCGACGCAGATGGCCGATTTCGCCAGCAAATTGCCGGAATACCTGACCCGGCTGCAGAGCCTGATCACGTCTTTCGATCCGAAATGGCTGGAACAGAGATTCGGCGTCAACGCCAATGGCTTGCGTGACGGGCTGAATTCGCTGCTGACCTCCGGCTTCGGCCTGCTCACCACGGTCTTCACCTCGATCTGGAGTTCCGGCGTGGCGCTGGTCTCGGTGGTCAGCCTGTTCGTGGTGACGCCGGTGGTCGCCTTCTACATGCTGCTCGACTGGGACCGCATGGTGGCGGTCATCGACAGCTGGGTGCCGCGCGACAACGTCGCGACGGTGCGCGCCATCGCCAAGGACATCAACACCGCCACCGCCGGCTTCGTACGCGGCCAGGGCACGCTGTGCCTGGTGCTGGGCGCCATGTACGCCACCGGACTGACGCTGACCGGCTTGAATTTCGCCATCCTCATCGGCCTGTTCGCCGGGCTGATTTCCTTCATTCCCTATGTCGGCTCGCTCACCGGGCTGGTGCTGGCCGTCGGCGTTGCCATCGTCCAGTTCTGGCCGGATTGGACGATGATCGTCGCCGTCGCGGTGGTCTTCTTCATCGGCCAGTTCATCGAGGGCAACATCCTGCAGCCGCGGCTGGTCGGCAAAAGCGTCGGCCTGCACCCGGTATGGCTGATGTTTTCGCTGTTTGCTTTCGGCGCGCTGTTCGGCTTCGTCGGCTTGTTGATCGCGGTGCCGGCTTCTGCCGCCGTTGCCGTGCTGGTGCGGTTTGCCATCGCCCGCTATCTCGAATCGCCGCTTTACAAAGGTCACGGCGCTGCGTCTGTGCCGCAGCTTCCGGCCGATCGCGGCGGCGGCCGCCGCACGCAACCGCGTCGCTGAAGTGACTGCCCAACCAACCGACCCGCCGCGTCAGTTGCCGCTCGATCTCGGCCATGGCACCGGCTATTCGCGCGACGACCTCGTCGTCTCCGGCACCAACAGCCAGGCGGTGGCGCTGGTCGACCGCTGGCCGGACTGGCCCTCGCCGGTGGTGGTGCTGGCCGGTCCCGCGGGTTCGGGCAAGACGCACCTGGCCTCGATCTGGCGCGCGCGCGCCAACGCGGTGGCGGTTGACGCCAGGCGCATTGGCGACAGCATCGCCAATCTCGGCGCCAGCCCGGCACTGATCGATGATGTCGATACCGGAGCGGTTGATGAACAGGGCCTGTTCCATCTGATCAATGCGGTGCGTGGTGCCGGATCCACGCTGCTCCTGACGGCGCGCCGCTTTCCGTCGGCCTGGGGTGTCAGGCTGCCTGACCTTTCCTCGCGGCTGAAGGCGGCGGCGACAGTCGAGATCCATGAGCCCGACGATCTCTTGCTCGCCGGCGTCATCACCAAGCTGTTCGCCGACCGCCAGGTCGAGGTCGAGCCGCATGTCGTGCAGTATCTGGTGCGCCGCATCGAGCGCTCGCTGGCGACAGCCATGCGCGTGGTGGAAAGGCTGGACCGCACCGCGCTCGAGCGCAAGACGCCAATCACGCGCACGCTCGCCGCTGAAACCGTCAGCGCCATGGATGAGGGGCAGGGAGAGTTCGAGATTTAGTATTGGGCGAGGACGGCGAACTTCTGGCGGTCCAGATCGGTGCGATGATCCGATACCGTTGTGGAGTGGAGTTAGATGTGCCCAAATATCCGGCGACGAGCCTTTTTCCAATTCCACTCAAGTCGCTTGTACCATAAGGGGCGCCACTTGTTTTGACCGGGTATGGAGGTCGGGAAGGCTCCGTTGTGGGTTCCCTGTTCAACGATAGGCCTTTCAAACCAAAGGACTTCTACGCCCAGTAGCGGATCGGTCCTGTCCAACTGGTGGCCTATCGTTGTTGTCATCTTGTTTTTGGAAAACCAATCACAACGCGCTTCCGCGGTCGGTCTCGTGATGAGATATGAGTCCGTCGCACGACTATGGGGGGCAGGATACAGCTTCTGCCGCTTCGATATTCTCCAGATTGGCAAGTAGTAGTTACCTGCATTGCCGAGATAGATCGCTACTTTCCTATTGGGATTTCCAAGTTCGGCAATTCCTTGCTTCAGCTTGTCGACAAAATCCGGAGTAAGAAAAACGTCGTCTTCCAGCACGAGACAATATGGCAATCCGGAGGTCAAAAATTCCTGCCATACACCAATATGTTTCAAACTGCATGATATTTGCGGTGCGGAAAGCGTCGTTTCAGAAAACTCTTCTCGAATTTTTTCTTGGATATCCGAGACATCGTAATCCAAGAACCAGTTGACGGGAATGCCCCGACTTCCAAGCTCTTTCAAAATGTGCCGCTCTCGGTCCTCGTATCCCGTCTTTACATGGCATACCCGGACAAAGACATCGTTCGGAAAGGTTTTCATGGAGGCGTTTTACGCATTCAGATTGGTAAATCAAGCGCCTCTGATAGCAACAGTATTGGTTGTTTCTGCCAAATGCCGACAGGGCTGGTGCGGAGGCGTGCGACGAGGTCACTCTGCTCTTGCGGTCCAGCGGTGTACGGTAGGTTCCCATCGGGCGGTAGCCTTGGCCAAAAGCGCGCCAGCTGTATCGCGGCATTGCCCACCGAACCGCCGATGCTGCCATTCGCCAACGAAGCGAAGAGGATCAAGGGCACGACGGATCGGTCGGCCGTGGTGGTTACGGCTCTCGTCGCGGGCACAGATGCCTGGATCTCGTGGAAAATGAGAGAATGGTCGGAGTGGAGAGATTCGAACTCCCGACCCTCTGGTCCCAAACCAGATGCGCTACCAGGCTGCGCTACACTCCGAACGGTCTGTTGCCTATTCATTTCAGTGGAGCATGGCAAGTGCAAAAACCTTGCCGCCGTGCGCATTGCGCAGTAATGACGGGCAAAGGGTAGCGATGCTGCCTTGCACAAAAACGAGGTGGCCATGTCCGCGCGCATTTTCAGCCCTGCCAAAACCGCGATGCAGTCCGGCAAGGGCAAGACTGGCTACTGGGTGCTCGAATTCGATCCTGAGATGCGCAAGAAGATCGACCCGCTGATGGGCTACACGACGTCGGGAGACATGAGAAGCCAGATCAGGCTCACCTTCGACACGCGGGAAGAGGCGGTGGCCTACGCCGAGAAGCAAGGGCTGGCCTACCGCGTCGAAGAGCCGAAAGAGACCAAACGCCGCCAGATTTCCTATGCGGAGAATTTCCGCTATGACCGCAGGACGCCCTGGACGCATTGAACGGCAGCCAGCGTCAAGTATCCAACCGGCCCAGGCCGGCCAGCGGTCCCGTAGCTCAGCTGGATAGAGCACCGGCCTTCTAAGCCGATGGTCACAGGTTCGAATCCTGTCGGGATCGCCAGATTAACTAAATGATATCTAACAGTTTTTTGCCATCGGGATTGTTCTCCCGCGATAGATCGTGTCGGCCCCTGATCTTCGCACCGTGACGAGAATGAAATCCAGCTGGCTGCCTGGCCGGCGGAACCGGGGTGCGGTTCACGTTGTTACTCCAGTGGGCGGTCGTTGGCCGTCGGATTCGGAGTCATCGTTCATGTCCAATGGCCCTTTACCCGAAAACGCTCCGGTAACGCTTCCCACGATCGACGCAAAGGCTGCGCCGACACTCAAGAACGCCGAGGCGGAGGTGTTCTATATGGAGGCGATCCGCGAACTCACCGCCACGGACATTCCTTTTCTTGTCGCCGGAACGTATGCGTTAAGCGCCTATACGGGCGTCACCCGCCCGACCAAGGATCTCGATATCTTTTGCAAGGCGGGCGACTATCCGCGCATCCTCGCCCATTTCAAACAGCTCGGATATGCGGTCGAAATCGAAGACGATCGGTGGCTTGGAAAAGTGTTCAAGGGCACACATTTCTTCGACGTCATTTTCGCCTCTGCGAACGGCATGATGCCTGTTGGCGATCTGTGGCTGGAGCAGGCCCGTCAAACCGAGCTGCTGGGCAGTCGGGTGAGGATCATCGGTCCGACCGAGCTTGTCTGGTCCAAATGCTTCATCCAGGACAGGGGGCGCCACGACGGAGCCGATATCGCTCATACGATTCTCAAGGCGCATGACCAGATCGACTGGCACAGGCTGCTTTCCTATCTGGAGGTTCACTGGGAGGTGCTGCTGATGCATCTTCTCAATTTCAGATGGATCTATCCGAGCGAGCGCGATCATATACCGGCTTGGCTGCTCGATGAATTGCTGGACCGCCTCGCCAAGCAACGACAATTGCCGTCTCCCAGAATGAAGATCTGCCGCGGACGTCTGCTTTCGCAAGTCGACTACGAAATCGACGTCAAGGAATGGGGCTTTGCGGGCGTCGGCGGCGCGGGAGAATCTCGCGATGGCTGATCACATCAAGAGCGCAACGTCGACGGAGAGTGCACGCACGCTCAAGATTGCCGCGGTGGGCGACCTGCATGTCAGGGAAGATGCCCAAGCCTCGTATCGCGATCTCTTCGGCGAAATATCGCGCGAAGCCGATGTCCTAGTGCTCGCCGGAGATCTCACCAATCTCGGCAAGCCTCGTGAAGCAGAGCTGCTCGCCGAGGATTTGCGTCACTGCTCGATCCCGGTGGTGGCCGTGCTCGGCAATCACGACTATGAGTCCGATGCGGTGGAAGACGTCACAAACATCCTGCGCCAGGCGGACGTCCGCCTTCTCGACGGGCAGACGATCGAAATCGCGGAAGTCGGCTTTGTCGGCGTAAAAGGGTTCATCGGCGGCTTTGGGGCGCGCATGCTCGGCTCCTTCGGCGAACCGGCGATCAAAGCGATGGTCGCGGAAAACGTGAACGAGGCAATGCGGCTTGAAAATGCGATGCGCCAGGTCCGCACTAAACGCACACTGGTAGTTCTCCACTACGCCCCGATTGCCGAGACCGTTGCGGGAGAGCCGCTGGAGATATTTCCGTTTTTGGGTTCTTCACGTCTGGCGGAAACGATCGATCGTTTCCGGGTCAGCGCCGTCGTGCACGGTCATGCGCATCGCGGCTCCTACCAAGGTCAAACGCCTGGCGGAGCCAATGTCTACAACGTCGCCATGCATGTGGCCAAGCCGACCGGCCGCCCCTATGCCTTGCTCGACATCTGATGCGCGTTGGCATGCAGCTCGACCCAGCTCCAATCTGCCTGGGCTCAGTTCGCTGCGTTGATCGACTTTGCCAGCTCTTCCAGCTTCCTGGGATCGTTGCCGTGACGGCGCACCAGTTCGCGGGCTTGGTTTGGCGGCAAATCGGCTGTGGCGGCCAGCTGTCGCACCTGATCGTCGATGGCAACCTGCGGCAAGGTGTTGTCGAAATCTG
This sequence comes from Mesorhizobium sp. M0621, assembly GCF_040320745.1. NCBI lineage: Bacteria > Pseudomonadati > Pseudomonadota > Alphaproteobacteria > Hyphomicrobiales > Phyllobacteriaceae > Mesorhizobium > Mesorhizobium sp. M0621. The sequence continues at coordinate 70,129 of NZ_JAMYQF010000008.1, forward strand.
TTGCCTTGTCCTTCATGACGGTTCTCCTCGATCGCTGTCCAAGACAACGGCTTGAAAATCGCACCGGTTCCGAAAGATCTGCAAAACACGAGCGCCAATGCCTCGCCGCGACCGCCAGCCATGCAAGATCCCGATTGCGCAACGATCACAATGGCGAGGGTTCGGCCATGAACGAAGATAATCTCGATGTCGCAGCCAAGAGAACCCGACCCAAATCGCGATGTGCCCATGCCGGCTCCAACGTGGAAGCCTGAACCGACCGTGGACCCCGAACCGGAAAGGCTGCCAGGACGAAACTCCGCTGCCCAATCCCCGACGAGAATGAAGAACCTCCGGTCCACGCCACAGGATCGATATCTGGTTCGCAAGCGAGTGATCGCAGTTGAAGCAATCGGACAATTGACGACAGCCGCATCGCGCCTAACTTTTCCTGCGTGGCGGTGAACACACGCGCGGGAATAATCAGGTGTCTGCGCTCCTGCCCCTGGACGGTCTGCCAAAGGAGGCCCTGTCTTGAAACGCTTCTGGATGAGCGTTGTTGTCATTGTCGTTGTGTTGGGCGCTGGGTTCTTCGCCTATGCCTGGAAACCGGCGATCGATCCGGTCGAGCCGCCGCAGCGCTCGTCCTTCGATCAGTCCCTGATCGAGAAAGGCGCGGTGCTGGCCTCGGTCGGCAATTGCACGTCCTGTCATACCAGGCCCGGCGACAAATCCTTTGCCGGCGGCCTTGCCGTGCCGACGCCGTTTGGCACGATCTATTCCACCAACATTACGCCCGACCCCGAGACGGGTATCGGCCGCTGGTCGCAGACCGCCTTCACCCGTGCAATGCGCGAGGGCGTCGACCGCGCCGGCAACCACCTTTACCCGGCTTTTCCCTACGATCATTTCACGCTGGTCTCGGACGAAGACAACAGCGCGCTCTATGCCTATCTGATGACGCGCCAGCCGGTGACCAAGCGCCCGCCCGCCAATGAATTGCCGTTCCCGCTGAATGTGCGGTTGGTGCTGGCCGGCTGGAAGCTGCTGTTCTTCGACAGAGGTGCATACCAGAATATCGCGTCGGAAAGTGCCGAGTGGAACCGTGGCGCCTACCTCGTAAACGGCCTCGGGCATTGCGGCGCCTGCCATACGCCGCGCAACATGCTCGGCGCCGAGAAAAAGGGGTCGCACCTTGCCGGCGGCGAAGCCGAGGGCTGGACGGCTTTCGCCCTCGATGCCAACTCGCCCGCGCCGGTGCCATGGACGCGTGACAGTCTTTTCGATTATCTCCGGCAAGGGTGGCATACCGACCATGGCGTCGCCAACGGCCCGATGGGCGAGGTGACCGGCAATCTCGGCCGGCTTGCAGATGCCGACATCAGCGCGATGGCCACCTATGTCGCCTCGCAGATGGGCGAACCTTCGCCGCAGCGCACCGCGAAAGCGCAGGAGATCCGAACGAAACTGTCGGCCGATGCCGGCGCGGTTCCCATTCCGGTGTCGGCATCGGCATCGGCCGAAACGCCGGCCGGGCGCGGCGCGGTGATCTTCCAGGCGGCCTGCGCGACCTGCCATGACGGCAGCCGCCTGCCGCCGTTCGGCGGTATAGACTTCCATCTTTCGAGCGCGGTCAATGCACCCGGCCCGCAGAACGTCATCAACACCGTGCTGTTCGGCCTGCCGGCGGCGAGCGGACGCCAGAGCGCTGTCATGCCGGGTTTCGCCGCGACGCTGCGCGACGAGCAGGTGACCGATCTGCTCGCCTATCTGCGTGAGGCCTTCGCCGGCCAGCCGGCGTGGCCGGATGCCGCCGACCGGCTGACTGCTACACGAAACGGCAAATACCAGGTCAGCGTACGCCCGTCCGACGGCATCGAGCGCGGCCCGGACAATGTAGGGGCCCAGGACAAATGAAAGCAGGAGCCAGATGATGAAGCTCAACGTCAACGGCGTCTCGCATGACGTCGAAGCCGACCCTGCGACGCCACTCCTCTATGTGCTGCGCAACGATCTGAAGCTCAACGGCGCCAAGTTCGGCTGCGGACTCGGACAGTGCGGCGCCTGCACGGTGATGGTCGACGGCCAGGCGATCTTCTCGTGCCTGACGCCGGCGATGCTGGTGGAGGGCCGCCAGGTCAAGACGGTTGAGGGGCTGGGCACGATCGATGAGCCGGGGCCGATGCAGACCGCTTTCATCGAGGAGCAGGCGGCGCAGTGCGGCTACTGCATCGCCGGCATGATGATGCGGGCACAGGCTCTGCTCGAGGCCAAGCCCGACGCCGGCGACGCCGACATCCGGCAGGCGCTGGAGCCGAATCTTTGCCGTTGCGGCACGCACATGCGCATCCTGCGTGCCGTCGCCCGCGCCCGCGACCTTATGAGATCGAAATCGGCCTCGATGCCGGCAGCCGCGGGGAGGGCATCATGAACGCCCCAGACTTCCCCGACCTGAGCCGGCGCGGTTTTCTGGTCGGAACAGGAGCGCTGCTCGTCTCCTTCACCGTTCCAGCACTAGCCCAGCAGGCGGCACCTGCGGCACCCGCGCCGGCCCCTGCACCAGCCAAGACGTCGCCGCTGCCGGGCAGCCTTGCCGATACGCCGTCGCTGGATGCCTGGATACGCGTCGATGCCGATGGTTCGATCACCGTCTTCACCGGCAAAGCCGAACTCGGCCAGGGCACCAAGACATCGCTGCGCCAGATCGCGGCCGAAGAGCTGGAAGTCGAGCCCGCGGCAATCAGGCTGATCACCGCCGATACCGCACTGACGCCCAATGAAGGCTATACGGCCGGCAGCCAGACGATCCAGAACAGCGGCACTGCGATACGCTTTGCGTCGGCGCAGGTGCGCCAGATCCTGGTGGCCAAGGCCAGCGATAAGCTCGGCGTGCCGGTCGATCAGCTCAAGGCACAAGATGGCAAGATCGTCGGGCCCAATGGCGCCTCGGCCGGCTATGGCGAACTGGTCGCCGCCGATTTCCTGCATGTCGACGCAGCCGCCGACACCAGGCTGAAGGCGCCGGAGACCTATCATGCGATCGGCAAGCCCTTCGCCCGTGTCGACATTCCAGCCAAGGTGACCGGCGGCGAGGCTTTCGTTCAGGACATGCGGTTGCCCGGCATGGTGCATGCGCGCGTCGTCCGCCCGCCGAGTTATTCGGCAAAGCTGACCGGTTTCGAGGAGGCGGCCGTCAAGGCCATGCCGGGCGTGGTGGCGGTGATCCATGACGGCGATTTCCTGGCGGTGGTGGCGAAACAGGAGTTCCAGGCGGTGAAGGCCATGCGCGCCATGGCGGTGACGGCAAAATGGCAGGAGCGGGCTGCACTGCCGGACCAGGACCAGATCCCGCCCTTCCTCGAAAAATCAGTTGCCGAAATCGGCACGGTGACTTCGGTTGGCGCCGATTCCGCGCCGGGTGCAAAGACGCTGGAGGCGCAGTTTACCCGCGCGTATCAGATGCACGGCTCGATCGGCCCTTCCAGTGCGGTCGCCATGGTCGACAACGGCCTGACGACGGTGTGGACGCACACGCAGGGTGTCTATCCCGACCGCAAGGCGATTGCGGAGATGCTGGGCGTACTGCCCGAAAAGGTGCGCTGCATCCACACCGAGGGTTCCGGCTGCTATGGCCATAATGGCGCCGACGATGCCGCGGCCGATGCCGCGCTGATCGCGCAGGCGCTGCCCGGCACGCCGGTGCGCGTGCAGTGGATGCGCGGCCAGGAGCATCTATGGGAACCCTATGGTCCGGCCATGCTGACGAAGGCGAGTGCAACGCTCGACGCGGACGGCAACATCGTCAATTGGCACTACGATCTGTGGAGCAACAACCATGGCACGCGGCCGGGTTCGGCCGGGTCGCTGATCGCTGGCCGGCTGATGGCACGGCATTTTCCGCCCGACCCGGCCAAGCTGCAGATTTCTCCGCTCGGCAATGGCGACCGCAATGCCATTCCGCTCTACGATGTGCCAAACCAGCGCGTGAACTGGCATTTCGTCGCCGACATGCCGGTGCGCGTCTCGGCGCTGCGCGGGCTCGGCGCCTATTGCAACGTCTTCTCCATCGAAAGCTTCATGGACGAGCTGGCACTGGCGGCCAATGCCGACCGTGTCGAGTACCGGCTGCGGCACCTGAAGGACCCGCGCGCCAAAAAGGTGATCGAGGTGGCGGCCGAAAAATTCGGCTGGAGCAACGACCCGATGCCGGAAGGCCGGGGCAGGGGCTTGGCCTTCGCCAAGTACAAGAACCACGCCGCCTATCTCGCAATCGCGTTGGAAGCGGACGTGGACCGCGACAGCGGCGCCATCGTCCTCTCGCATGTCGTGTGCGCGGTCGATTGCGGCGAGGCGGTGGCGCCGGATTCGATCGTCAACCAGACCGAAGGCGGCATATTGCAGTCGCTGAGCTGGACGCTCTACGAGGCCGTCCATTTCAACGACACCCGCATCCTCAGTCCCGACTGGTCGGCCTACCCGATCCTGCGCTTCAGCGCCGTTCCCGACAGCGTCGCGGTGCATGTCGTCGACAATCCAGGCTCGCCCTATCTCGGCGTGGCGGAAGCAGCTCAAGGGCCGACCGCCGGCGCGATCGCCAATGCGTTCCGGCACGCAACGGGCAAGCGCATCCACGACCTGCCCTACACGCGCGAACGGGTGAAAGCCGTACTCGGCGTCTAGGCGGCCGAAAAGGAGCAAGACGAGGCACGCAAGATCAGGCCGACTTGTCCGGTTTTCGCAGAGGCGATGACATGATCGCAGCGCGCCCCCAAGCATGAGCTCGTTGGACCGTTCGATCGATCAGGATCATTTGGTACCTACGTCTAACCACCATTCAAAATCGTGGTGACGCTTCAAGGTTCGGCTAATTTTTTCCAAGGAGAAATCCAATGCCTGAGATCCGTTCTCCTCGTCTCGCTGTTCTCATTGACGCCGACAACGCGTCGTCCAAGATCGCTGATGGCCTGTTCGAAGAGATCGCCAAGCTCGGCGAGGCAAGCGTGCGCCGCATATACGGCGACTTCTCCGGCGTCCGTTCCAAAGGCTGGGCCGATATCCTCGCCAAGCATGCCATCATCCCACAACAACAGTTTGCCTACACAACGGGAAAGAATGCCTCGGACATCACCCTCGTGATCGATGCGATGGACCTGCTTCACAGCGGTCGCTTCGACGGTTTCTGCCTGGTTTCATCGGATAGCGATTTCACTCGTCTCGCGGCACGCATCCGCGAGCAGGGGATCGATGTGTTTGGCTTCGGCGAGCAGAAGACGCCGGAGAGTTTTCGCCAGGCTTGCCGCAAATTCGTCTACACGGAGAACCTGCTTGCAACGACGCATGCGAATAGTGGGGACGCAAGCCGGGCCACAAGCCCGCTTCAGTCTCCCAGCGCCGCCACGCCTGTCATTTCGAAAGTCATCGCGCAGATGGAGAGCGAGGACGGTTGGGTCCCGCTCGGCGCTGTCGGCACGCAGCTCGCCAACCTAGCCTCGGACTTCGATCCGCGGACCTTCGGGTTTCGGAAACTAAGTGATCTCGTGCGGAAAACGAATTCTTTCGAGATTGACCATCCCGAAGGTGGATCGTTGCGGATTCGTATAAAACCGGCGGCAGCTAGGCAGGCGAGGTCGAAGGCTCGCCGATAAGCGGGTGTCGAGGTAGAGGCCTCTCGATCATGGTGTGGTCGGTCGAACTGTCCCCACAGACCTTCAGTGTGAGGACGCGCTGTGGCGAATAGCTCAGCCTAGCAGGAATAGGAATTTTTTCTTGACTTCGTGCCCTCAGCTATGGTACATATTTGTCCATGGTGCTGATTTGCGCCAGTGACCCGCCCACAGGCGGGTTTTTCGTTTGATGCTCCGTTAGCCAACGCGCCGGCGAAGGCTGCGAAGGAACCCGTTAACCCGAGTTCGTTGTCCTGCTTGCGACGGCAACCAAGCGCGCCGGCCAATGGCGCTTTCGCCTTCAGTCCCTGTCGGACAGCACCGCGACGCCGAAGAGCGCCGCCTTCTTGGTGATCAGTCCTTCCAGATCCGCGTCGGAGCGCTCCGTTCCCGTACGTTCCCGCAGTGCGGCGATTGCTGCCTTCATCGACAGCAACGCATTGCATCGCTCGTTCAGGAGTTGATCGACAGCCGCAGCCACATCGCACGTCTCAACATGCGGCAACATTGAACTGGCTCCTTTCCTATCGAGCGGTAAGCCTGCCATCCCGAGGAACGGCAGGCTTACCGTCAGTCGATAACTCTCACAATCTTGCGCGTGCCGGGGTCGACCAGCACCGTGTGATCGCCGACGACGACATATTTGTATTTGACATCGGGAACATCGATCGACCGAAGTTCGACCGTGTCGGGCAAAGCGGAGCCGACACTAAGCTCCACCCCAAGAAGATTGATCGATGCCAGCGGATGCTTGTGGACATATTCGCGGATGACCGTCTGCTGTTCGGGCGTGATAATCACCTCGTCCGCGATGGCCACGCCGATGCCGGCGAGCAGAATAAGCCCGGCGGCGGCAGGAACCAGATGACTTCCCATCGTCTTCTCCTATTCCTGGAAGAGAGATCCGCCTTTCACTGCTTCGCAAACGGCGAACCCATTTTTTCAACGTTCACCGAGCCGCCTTGTTCCGTGAGCGATGACTAATTGATCGGGTAGTTGGGCATCGTACGGCCGCGCGCTGTCGCAGGAGTACGAGGCTATCGACTTCCCTTGGGCGGGAAAAGTCTGGAGCAAACGCCATCAATCGCTTTGTGATGAGCGAAGTCGCATGACCAAACCCGGCGCGGCGGCGTCGGATACGCATAATGGGATTTCTGGGCAGTATTCAGCCTAGCCGTCGGCGAGCCAATCATGGAGGCTGCGGGCGAAGCTTCGCGGCGCGAAGAGATCGCACGAGGTCTCACCGGTGCGAAGCAAGAGTACCGGCACATGGTGGAAGGATGTCTGCACGGCCCGGCCCGGAGCGGCGGTCGGCGCATGCCAGTCGACGGCGACGCAGGTTGAGAGAACGCTTGCGATGTCGCCTCCGGCCAGGCTGAACCGCACGCGACCTTCGCCAAGGCAAACCGAACAGCCGAGATCCGGATCTATGGCAAGGGACGGCGCTTGCGTCCCGTCGTCGAGCGCCAGCCAGAGACGGCGCGGTGCAACGCGAATGATGATAAGGTTCCTGTGACGCACCGTCTCTCCGACCGAGGCCGGAAGTTCTGCGCCGAGCGCCGCCGAGAGGCTTGATTCGAATTGCCTCAGCGTTCCGTCCCAGCCCTCGACCTGGATGAGCGGGCAGTCGGCCACGGACAGGCTGAAATCCGGGCTAGCCATGCAGCCGTTCTCCTTGCGGATCGAGGAATACCGGCGAGACGATGCGGGCACGCATAGTTTCGGCCTTCATGGGGTAGACGGCCACGATCTCGGTCCCCTCTGTCGCGACATCGCCGGCAAGCAATGCCAGCCCAACATAGCGGCCACGTTCGGGGCTGAAGGTGACGGAGGTGACGCGCCCGCGTCCGTGGCCGTGAGCTTTCTCGCCTGGTAGGAACAGGATGGCGCCACCGCGTAGGCGCTTTCCGTCTTCTATGCATTCCAACCCGACCAGACGTTGCCGGTCAGGCGCCACCAGGGCAGGGCGCCGCCGCAGCACATCGCCGACGAAGCCGCTGCGCTTGCCGACCATGCGGCCAAGGCCGAGATCGTCGAGCGTCGTGCGCCCATCGATCTCTGGCCCCGCGACATGGCCCTTCTCGACGCGTAGCGCGCCGAGCGCTTCGACGCCATAGGGCTTCAGATCGAACGGCCGGCCGACTTCGAGTAGGCGGCTCCAAAGCTGCTCGCCGGCAGTTGCGCCGACATAGATTTCATAGGCCCGCTCACCGGAATAGCTGAGGCGCAGGATGCGCAGCGCGCGGCCTTCCCATTGGCTTTCGTGCAACCCCATATGCGGCAGTGCTTCATTGGAAACGTCGAGCGACGGAAATGCCGCCGCCAGGATCGCACGGCTCTTCGGTCCGGCGACCGACATCGCCGCGCATTCATCGCTCACCGAGGTGACGGCGACGCGCAGTTCCGGCCATGCTGTGTCGAGCAGGAACTCCAGCCGCGACAGCACGTCGGCGGCCTTGGCGGTCGACGTGGTCATGAAGAACCGGTTTTCCGCCAGCCGCGTCGTGGTGCCGTCGTCGAAGACAATGCCGTCGTCGCGCAGCATGACGCCGTAGCGGGCACGGCCGACCGGCAGTTTGGCGAAGCCGTTGGCATAGACACGGTCCAGGAATGTGGCTGCGTCGGGACCCTGGACGTCGATCTTGCCGAGGGTGGAGATGTCCATCAGGCCGGCGGCCTGGCGCACATTTCGCATTTCGGCGACGTAGGCTTCGTTCACATCGGCTCCGGACTGCTTGTAGAACCAGGGCCGCATCCAGAGGCCGACTTCCAGCATGTCGGCGCCGTTCGCCAGATGCCAGTCGTGCATCGGTGTGCGGCGGAACGGCTTGAAATGATGTCCGGTGGCGCGGCCGGCAAGCGCGCCGATGGCGACCGGCGTGAAAGGCGGGCGAAAGGTCGTGGTACCGGTTTCGGGGACCGTTGCGCCCCGCAGGGCGGCCATCGCGGAAAGTGCGGGGAAATTGCTGGTCTTGCCCTGGTCGGTACCCATGCCGAGCGTTGTGTAGCGTTTCAGGTGCTCAACCGATTCATAGCCTTCGCGATGGGCGAGTTCGATGTCCTTTGTCGTCACGTCCATCTGGAAATCGACAAAGGCTTTTCCGCGTTGGGCGGACGGGACTTCGCGAAGCATGGTCGTGATAGTCTCGCCCAGATCGAGCTTCGAAGGAGCTGATACCGGCGCCGACTTTCCACAAAAGGACGCCGCTTCGACGCCGGCGCGATGGCCGTCCTCGATGGCATCGGCGGTCGAATAGTTTCCCATCATTGCGCCGGCGCCGAACTGATTGGCTGGAAAGGCGCCCGGCACGAAGCCGTCGACGTCTTCGCGGTATCGAGGTTTGATGCCCAGATGCGAAGTCAGGTGCACGGTCGGCGACCAGCCGCCGGACACGCAAACCAGATCGCAGGCGGCCTCGGATTGGCCGTCCGGGCCGGCGAGTGTCGCGCCCCTGACGGCACGGCCGCCGTGCAGGTCGACAATGCACGTTGCGGCCCGCACCGTGACGCCGATGCGTGCGGCTTCCGCGACAAGCGCCGTTGGCGGTGCGGCGCGCTGATCGGCAACCGTCACCTCTGCGCCGGCTGCGGCGTAGTCGAACGCAGTGCGCCAGGCGCTGTCATTGGCAACAGTGACGATGACTTTCCTGCCGGGCAGGACAGCGAAGCGGTTGAGGTAGGTCCGGGCGGCCGAGGCAAGCATGACGCCGGGTCGGTCGTTGTTCAAAAACACCATCGGACGCTCGATGGCGCCAGTGGCGGAAACGATCGAGCGGGCGCGAAGCATGGTGACTGTTTGCCGAGCTTCGCCGGTTCGCGGCGGGCCGACTTGATCGCTTTGTTCGACCAGGCCTATGACATTGCCGTCATAGATACCGAAAGCGCTGGTCCGCTTCATCAACGTGACGGTTTCGAAGTTCTTCAACTCGGTTTCGATCTGGTTCAACCATGAAGCAGCCGCGCCGTCCGAGCGTTCCGCCAGAAGCTGGCCGCCGAGCAGGAAATCCTGTTCGATCAGTACTACTCGCGCGCCGGCGGCGGCCGCAGCCCGCGCCGCCGATAATCCGGCCGGACCACCACCGACAATTGCGACATCGGCAAAGGCATGACAAACCTCGTAGCGATCGGGATCCGGCTCGATGCCGGCCTGGCCGAGGCCGGCGGCTCTACGGATGAAATGCTCGTAGACCATCCAGGCGCGCCGTGTCGGGCCCATGAAGGTCTTGTAATAGAAGCCGGCCGAAAGAAACGGCGCGAACAGGCCATTGACGCTTTGCACGTCGAAGGCGAGCGACGGCCAGCGGTTCTGGCTTTCGGCGACCATGCCATCGTCAAGTTCCAGAGTCGTCGCCGGCAGGTTCGGCTCGCGCCGGCCCGCTGTCCCGAGCGTGACCAGTGCGTTCGGCTCCTCCGGTCCGGCGGAAAGAATGCCGCGCGGACGGTGATATTTGAAGCTGCGCCCGACCAGTGTGACGCCGTTGGCGAGCAGCGCGGATGCGAGCGTGTCACCACGATATCCGGTCATCTTTCGGCCGTCGAAGCTGAATTCGACGGGACAAGAGCGGTCGATGCGACCGCCGCCGGGTAGCCGCTTGTTCTGGGCGTTCATGCTCGCGATGTCCTGGCGAAGGTGACGGAAGAAACGATGTGGTTGCGCGTGTCGCGCTCGACCACCAGCCACTGGCGGCAGCCGATCACGTGCTGCCAGAACTCGCGGTGGAGGCCTGCAGGGTTTTTCCGGACATAGACATAGGCGTACCAGGCCTCCGGATCGGGAGCGTCATGGGTCGGACGGCTGACGGAAGCGTCGCCTCCATAGCGGAACTCGTCATGGTCGCGCGGACCGCAGCAGGGGCATTCGATGCGCAGCATTTTCTTCCCGCCTCCTATTGCAGCCAGGCGGAGGGACCGGCGCCGGCCTCGTCCAGCGCGCGGCCGGTCCGGAAACGGTCGAGCCCGTAGGCCGCGATCAAGGGATGCGGTTTGCCGGTGGCGATCGTGTGGGCGAAGCACCAGCCGGAAGCCGGCGTCGCCTTGAAGCCGCCATAGCACCAGCCGCCATTGAGATAGAGGCCGTTGATCGGCGTCGGGCAGATGATCGGGCTGGCATCCGGCGTCATATCCATGACGCCGCCCCAATGACGCAGCAGACGGATGCGCGAGATGCACGGCATCAAGGCGATCGCCGCCTCCGCCACTTCGCGCACGACGCCGAGATTGCCGCGCTGGGCGTAGGAATTGTAGCCGTCGAGATTGCCGCCGAACACCAACCCGCCCTTGTCCGACTGGCTGACGTAGAAATGATCGGCGCCGTAGGCGACGACATGGTCGACCAGCGGCTTCAGCGGTTCGGTGACGAAGGCCTGCAGGACATGGCTTTCGATCGGCAGTTCAAGGCCGGCCTTGGCGCCGAGCACGGACGTATGGCCGGCTACGGCGAGGCCGACCTTGCCGGCGCCGATCCGGCCTTTGGTCGTTTCGACGCCGACGATCCGTTCGCCATCGCGAATGAAGCCCGTCACTTCGCAGTTCTGGATGATGTCTACGCCATGGCCATCGGCGGCGCGCGCATAGCCCCAAGCGACGGCGTCGTGGCGCGCGGTGCCCGCGCGGCCCTGGAAGATGGCGCCATGGATCGGGAAGCGGGCCGTGTCGGAGAAATCGAGATAGGGCACCAGCCGACGCACGTCGTCGCGATCGAGGATGTCGGCGTCGATGCCGTTCAGCCGCATGACGTTGGCGCGGTGGCTGAAGCCGTCGAGCTGGTCGGCCGAATGCGCGGTGACGAGCTGGCCGCGCTGCGAGAACATGACGTTGAAGTTCAGCGCCCGCGACATGCCCTCCCAGAGCTTCATCGAGAACTCGTAGAACTGGGTGTTGCCGTCGAGCAGGTAGTTGGAGCGGATGACGGTGGTGTTGCGGCCGACATTACCGCCGCCAATGTAGCCTTTCTCAAGCACGGCGACATTGCGGATGCCATGGTTTTCGGCGAGGTAGAAAGCGGTCGCGAGGCCGTGTCCGCCGCCGCCGATGACGATCACATCGTAGGACGGCTTGGGCTCCGCCGCCCGCCAGGCGCGCTGCCAGTTCTTCTGGCCGGACAGCGCATTGCGGAAAATCTGGAATGCCGAGTAAGGCGCCATGCGTGCGGCCCTATCGAACGATCGGGCCGGTCGGCGTGCGGGTCAGCACTTCGGCACCCGCATCGGTCAACAGCACGGTGTTGGAGACGAAGTCATCGCCACGACCGGTGCCCATCAGCCAGGACAGGATGTGGAAGCTCATGCCGGTCTCTATTTCGAGATCTGAGTCGTGCCGCAGCCCGGTCACCGAATTGCCACCGGTCCATGATGGCGGCTGGCCGGCACCGACAAGATAGCCGCAGTGATGGCGGCGATAGTGGGCAAGGCCGGCCCCGTCGGCGACGGCCTGCCAGGCGGCGTAGACATCGCGCGCCTTGGTCCCGGGCCGCAGCGCCTTGACGACCGCGTCGAACGCCCTGGCGGTCACTTCAGCCATTGCGGCGTCTTCGTCGCTGATGTGGCCGATGCGAACAAGCCGGCCGAGCGGTGCGTGATAGCGCGAGATGCAGCCGGACAGTTCGACGAAGACCGGCTCGCCCTTGCGATAAATCCCGTCGCCCCAGGTCGTATGCTCCTCGCCAAGCCGCGCGGCCGGGCGGATGAACGGGCCGAAGCCCGGCGCATGGCCGCCGGCGCGGATCATCGCCGAAACACATTGGGCGGCGACCTCCTGCTCGGTGGCGCCGTCCGAGATCGCCGCGATCGCGGCCCCGGCGGCAGCGTCGGTCACCCTAGCAGCCTGCCGCATCAGGGCCTGTTCCTCGGCGCTCTTCACCCGTCGCATCCTGTCGACCAGACCGGAGACGTCGCTCCATCTGGCATCCACCTGCGTCTGCAGTGCCACGGCAAGCCCGTGACTGAGGCCTGCCGTCCAGTATTCGAGACCGATCCGCTTGCCGGACAGGCCGAGTTCCGCCAGCACCCGCGCCGCAAGGTCGGCCGCCGTTTCGCTGTCGGAGTGGCCACGGAACGCCGCTGCCGTCACCTGCTTCTCGATCGTCACCCTTTCCATCGAACGGGTAGCCAGGACGGGTTTTCCCTCGAGCGGGACGATCAGCAGGTGAGGGGCAAAATAGCCCCAGTGATCGAGGCCGGTGAGATAGAAGACGTTCTCCGGCGACGCGAAGACGGCCGCGTCGAGTTCGCGCTCGGCCAGTGCCGTGCGGATCCTGGCAAGGCGGCCGGCGATTTCGGCTTCGGAAAAGGGATTGCGGTCCATTGGATATCCTCGAATTGCCAGTTCTTGCGCCGGGTGTCAGTCGATGACGATAAGTTCGCGCGTCACATCGCAGAGGCGTTCGCCGCCGCGATCCGTGACCACGAAGGATTCCGAGATGGCGATGCCGAAATCGTCGAGCCAAACGCCGGCCATGAAGTGGAAGCACATTCCCGGCTGCATCTCGGTGGTGTCGCCGGGGCGAAGACTTGCGGTGCGTTCGCCCCAATCGGGCGGATATGCCAGCCCGACCGGATAGCCGACGCGGCTTTCCTTCTTCAGCCCGTTCTTGCACAAAACAGCCTGCCATGCCGCTTCTACTTCTTCGGCGGTGCTGCCGGGCCGCGCCTCCTCAAGGCCGGCGTCGACGCCCTCGACGATTGCCCTGGCCATATCGAGGATGGCCTGCGGCGGCTTGCCGAAATGCACGGTGCGCGTCAGCGCCGCGTGATAGCGTCGACGCACGCCGGCAATCTCCAGGATCGCAAGTCCGCTGTCCGGCAGCGGCGCGTCGGACCAGGTCAGATGTGGCGTGCTGGTGCCCTCGCCAACGGGCATCAGCGGACAGATCGCGGCATAGTCGCCGCCGGCTCCGGGCACGCCCATGATCTGCGCGTGATAGATCTCGGCGATGACGTGGTTCTGCGGCACGCCGGGCCGCATCTTGTCGATGGCGCGGTTCATGGCATGGGTGCAGATCGCACCGGCCTCGCGGATCAGCACCAGCTCCGCTTCGGATTTGACCAGCCGCGCCCAGTTGACGAGATCGCGGTTGTTGGCGAAGTGCGCGTCGGGCAATCCTTGGGTGAGATGGGCGTGGCAGCGCGCGGTGTAGTAATGCGCGTCCATCTCGACACCGATGCGAGCGGTTCCCCAGCCGCGCGAGCGGATCAGCTGGGCGAGCTCGTCATAGGGATGTTCGACGGGCTGCTGCACCAGCCGTTCCGAGAACGGCACGATGTTTTTCTCCGGTAGGCCAGTGGTCAGGCGCGCGCTGCGGGCATCTTGAGCCCTGCCGAACCAGATCGGCCGGTCCTCCTCCAGATGGATGAGCACGCACTGCGGAACATAAAACGACCATCCGTCATAGCCGGTCAGCCAGCACATGTTGGCGGGATCCTGACAGACGATGAGGTCGAAGCCGGCCTGTTCCATGCGTGCCTTCACGCCAGCCAGGCGCTGCGCATATTCCGCCTGCGTGAATGCCCCGAAACGGTTCGTGCTCGCCACCTGAATGCCCTGCCTCCTGGATATGCCTTGCGATGGGCAAAATTGCCTAAATTGTGCACAACTTGATAGGAGCTTGTTGTATGAATGTCGAATTTTCAAAGGTGTCTGTGTCTTGGCTTGCACAATGTCTAGGGCAGTTGTATACGTCTGGTCAAGCGCGTTTCAACCTCGAAGAAGGCCGCGACGCTGGGAACCATCATCAGTTGTTCAATGGGAGAAAAGCATGTTCAATTCATCGATCTCGCGCCGTATTGTCGTGAAGGCGGCGGCCTGTCTTGCTCTCGCCGCCACGTCACTGACGTCGCTGCCCGCTCATGCGGAAACCACCCTGGAGCGGGCCAAGAAGGACGGCTATATCCGCGTCGGCTTCGCCAATGAGGCGCCGTTCGGCTATGCCACGCCAGATGGCAAGCTGACTGGCGAGGCGCCCGAAGTCGCCAAGGCGGTGCTCGCCAAGATGGGCATCAAGCAGGTCGACGGCGTGCTGACCGAGTTCGGCTCGCTCATTCCTGGTCTCAAGGCCGGGCGCTTCGACATCATCGCCGCCGGCATGTTCATTACTCCCAAGCGCTGCGCCGAGATCAACTACTCCGAGCCTTCTTACGGCATCGGCGAGGCCTTGCTGGTGGCAAAGGGCAATCCGAAGGCCGTGAAGGACTTTTCGAGCTTCAAGGACAATCCCGATCTCAAGCTCGCCGTGATGGCCGGCGCGGTCGAGGGCGGCTTTGCCAAGGATGCCGGTGTCGCGGCAGGGCAGATTGTTTCCCTGCCTGACCAGTCCAGCCTCGTCGCCGCCGTCCAGTCGGGCCGTGCCGACGCCGCTGCGCTAACCGCCCTGTCTATCGCCGACATGGCCAAGAAGGCCGACGGCGTGGAATCGACGAAACCATTCGGCGAAGTTGCCGGCAAGTCGGTGAAGGGCCACGGTGGCTTCGGCTTCCGCAAGGAAGACACCGATCTGCAAGAGGCATTTAACGCCGAGCTGAAGAAATTCCTTGGCTCGCCGGAGCATATCGCACTCGTCGAGCCGCTCGGCTTCGGCAAGGACTACCTGCCGAACAAGACCACCGCCGAGCTCTGCGCCGGGAAATAGGGTCCCAACTGCTGGGCGGCGCGAAGGCGCCGCCTCTTTTTCGGAGAGGCAGATGGGAATTGGCACGCTTGTAGCGATGCTGGCGATTGCACTCACGGTCATCGGCGTCCTGGCGACACAGCAGGCCTACAGCCTGTTTCTACCCGGCTTGCTGCAGGGCGCGGTCTTGACGATCGAGATCGCCATCCTCGGCAGCCTGCTCGCGATTATCATGGGTGTGCTTGCCGCGCTCGCCCGGCTCTACGGTCCGGCACCACTCCGATGGCTGGCAACGGTCTATGTCGAGATCTTCCGCGGCACCTCGGCGTTGGTGCAACTGTTCTGGCTGTTTTTCGTGCTGCCGCAATTCGGCGTCACGCTCGCCCCATTCCCGGTCGCCGTGCTGGCGCTTGGGCTGAACGTCGGCGCTTATGGATCGGAGGTCGTACGCGGCGCGATCCTGTCTGTCGCTCGCGGCCAGTGGGAGGGATGCACGGCGCTGAATATGAGCCGCGCCCAGATGCTGCGGCGAGTGATCCTGCCGCAAGCTTTTGTCGCCATGATCCCGCCCTGGGGCAATCTGTTCATCGAGCTTCTCAAATCGACGTCGCTGGTCTCGCTGATCACGCTCTCGGATCTCGCCTTCAAGGCGCAGCAGATGAACCAGAATACGTTCAAGACCATTCCGATCTTCACCCTCGTCCTGCTGATGTATCTCGTCATGTCGCTGGTCCTCACCATCGGCATGCGGCTGCTCGAAAGGCGGGCGTCGGCTGGTCTGGCGCGGGGGAAGGCAGCATGATCTGGGACTGGAACTTCACCCTCGAAATCCTGCCGGTGCTGGCGCACGCGGCAATCATCTCGATCGAGGCGACGCTGATCGGCTTCGTGCTTGCCGCCACTCTCGGCCTGGTGCTGGCGGTCGTGCGTATCGCCGTACCGCAGACCGGCTGGACGATTTCGGTTCTCGTCGAGCTGATCCGCTCGACCCCACTGCTCATCCAGATATTTTTTATCTACTTCGTCTTCCCGAAATTCGGCCTCGTGCTCGACGCCTTCACCGCCGGCGTGCTTGCCATCGGCATCCACTACGCCGCCTATTGTTCCGAGGTCTATCGCGCCGGTTTCGACAACATCCATCGCGGTCAGTGGGAAGCCTCGATCGCACTCAATCTGTCGGCCTGGACGACGTTTCGCGACATCATCATCCCGCAGGCGATTCCACCGATCGTTCCAGCACTCGGCAACTATCTCGTCGCCTTGTTCAAGGAGACGCCATTGCTTTCCGCGATCGCCGTGATGGAGTTGATGCAGACGGCCAAGATCATCGGCTCGGAGACCTTCCGCTACACCGAGCCGATCACGCTGGTCGGCTTGTTCTTCCTTGCCATGAGCCTGGTTTCAGCCGCGCTCATCCGGACTCTCGAACGCTTGCTCAACCAGAGGACCATGCGATGACGGAACAACCGATGGTTCGTTTTGACAATGTGTCGAAACGCTATGGCACGCTGACCGTCCTCGACGGGCTCAATCTTGAAATCGCACGTGGCGAAAAAGTCTCCGTCATCGGCCCGTCAGGTTCGGGCAAGACGACGGTGCTGCGCATGCTGATGACGCTGGAGACGATCAACGATGGCGTCATCTGGGTCGAAGGCGAACCGCTGACCCACATGAAGAAGAACGGCATGCTCGTTCCCGCCGACATTGCGCATATTCGCCGCATCAGGGCGAAGATCGGCATGGTGTTCCAATCCTTCAACCTCTTCCCGCACATGACGGCTATGGCGAACTGCATCGAGGCGCCGATGACGGTACTTGGCATGAAGCGCGCGGATGCCGAGGCGCGGGCGGCCGAATTGCTGGAACTGGTGGGGCTGGCCCAGAAGAAGGACCATTACCCGTCGCAGCTTTCCGGCGGCCAGCAGCAACGCGTCGCCATCGCCAGGGCGCTGGCCATGCGACCCAAGATCATGCTGTTCGACGAGGTAACGTCGGCGCTCGACCCGGAGCTTGTCGGTGAAGTGCTGCAGGTGATAAGGCAGATCGGGCGCGAGCACGATCTGACCATGCTGATGGTTACCCATCAGATGGGCTTCGCCAAGGAGTTTTCCGATCGCGTTTGCTTCTTTTACCAAGGCAAGATCTGCGAACAGGGACCGCCAAACGAACTGTTCGGGGCGCCCAAGAATGAGCGGACACGGCAGTTCCTGCACGCTGTCCTGGAGGCTGGATGACTCTTGAAACAGATGCCGCGCCCATAACCGAGACCCCGCGCCCGCTCTCGGCGCGGGAGCGGTTCGAGCGTATCTACCGGATCTTGCGCGACCGCATCTGCCTGCTGGACTATGCTCCGGGAAGTCATCTCTCCGAAGAAGAACTCGCCCAGGAATTCGAGATCAGCCGGACACCGGTTCGGCGCGTGCTGGCGCGCCTCGAATCCGAAGGTCTTGTTCAATCCGTCCATGGCGTCGGCACGATCGTCACCGACGTCGATATCGAGGAACTCCAACAGGTCTACCACCTGAGGCTGGAACTGGCGCTGCTGGTTGGCAAGTTGTCGCCGATCCCGCGTACGGCTGAGGATCTCGATCGGATCAGAGCGCTTATCGCGCGTTGTGACTCCGATGTCCTCAACCCCGACCAGCGCGCGTTCCTTCGTCTCAATATGGATTTCTTCTGCGAACTCACTGCGATGACCGGCAACCAGCCGCTGCGTGAGATCAGCGAGCGCCTGTATTTTCAGGTCGCACGCGTCGTCCTGAAGATGATGCCGCAATTGGGCCTTGTCGAAGAATTCACTGCCTTCCGCCGGGAGATGGAGGAAGTCCTTGCCGCCGCGGAGATCGGAGACTGGGAATCGATCGGCCACATAAGGCGCGCCCACATCTCGATGAGCTTCCGCCGCATGATGCGCCACGCCGATGAGGCCACCGATTTCGATGACGGCATGTGATCTGCACATTGGTCAGCGGTCGATCTCGCCGAACACGATATCAAGTGAGCCGATGATTGCGGCGACATCGGCGATCATGTGCCCTCGGCACAGGAAATCCATCGCCTGCAGATGGGCAAAGGAAGGCGCGCGTATCTTGCATCGATAGGGAACGTTGCTTCCGTTCGAAACCAGATAGACGCCGAACTCGCCCTTTGGAGCCTCGACCGCCGCATAGACCTCGCCGGCGGGCACACGATGCCCTTCCGTGTAAAGTTTGAAATGCTGGATGGTCGCTTCCATCGAACGTTTCATCCTGGCACGCGGCGGTGGCGTGATCTTCTGGTTCGGGATCGCCACCGGCCCTTGGCCTTCCGGCGAGCGCAATTTTTCCAGGCATTGCTTCATGATCCGGACTGACTGGCGCATTTCCTCCATGCGAACCAGGTACCGATCGTAACAGTCTCCATTCTTGCCCACCGGTATGTCGAAATCCATCTCGGGATAACATTCGTATGGCTGCGCCTTGCGCAGATCCCATGCAGCGCCCGATCCGCGCACCATCACGCCGGAAAAGCCCCAGGCCCAGGCGTCATCGAGCCCAATCGCGCCAACATCGACATTGCGTTGCTTGAAAATGCGGCTGTTGGTGAGCAGGGCATCGAGATTGTCGCAGACCTTGAGGAACGGGTCGCAGAAATCCCAGATGTCGTCGAGAAGCTTGGAAGGCAGGTCCTGGTGCACGCCGCCGATCCTGAAATAATTCGCATGCATGCGGGCGCCCGAGGCGCGCTCGTAGAAGACCATCAATTTCTCACGCTCGGCGAAACCCCAGAGCGGCGGGGTCAGTGCGCCGATGTCCATCGCCTGGGTCGTGACGTTGAGGAGATGCGACAGAAGCCGGCCGATTTCGCAAAACAGGACGCGGATGAGTTGCCCACGCCTTGGCACCGATATTTCGAGCAATTTCTCGGCGGCGAGGCAGAAGGCATGCTCCTGATTCATCGGCGCGACGTAGTCCAGCCGGTCGAAATAGGGCAGGGCCTGCAGATAGTTCTTGTGCTCTATGAGCTTTTCCGTGCCGCGATGGAGCAGGCCGATATGCGGATCGGCACGGTCGACGATCTCGCCATCCAGTTCCAGTACCAGCCGCAGAACCCCGTGGGCCGACGGATGCTGCGGTCCGAAATTGATGGTGAAGTTGCGAACAGCGGCTTCGGCCATGGCGGCTCTCCGCGACATCTGCGTTTCGTTGCTTACGGCGCAGCCGTATGGTTCGGATGGCCGATCAAGTTGTCGTCTGGATGATCAGCGTCAGCGTGCCATCACCATCGATATTGGCGGCCACGACCTGTGAAGAGTTGAGCCCGTTCGCCCTCAGCGCCAATGTTGCCTGAGGCGATGCATCGATGGAGTTCTGCAGACGCAGCAGATCTTCCGCACTGGTCTGGGTAATCACGGCTTCCGCCTGTGCCTTGATTTCCGAGGGTAGATCCTCGACGGCGACGATGGCAACATCGGTGAAATTCTGACCAGGCGCCCCTTGCTCGGGCGGTATCTGGTCCGGCAGCGGCTCCAGCGGTGTCATCTGTGGGGCCTGCGGGTCGATGGTTTGCCCGTAGAGAGGCTGCGTGATGACCGCGCCGGAAAGCGCGGCAACTATCGTCAACATTCGCATGATCGTTCCTTGCATGTCTCCCAGGACGATGCAGACACAACCGTTATACCGGGCGATGGTTCCGTGGGTCGGCCGTGTTGGGGCAATTTCAGCTGTTGCCCTTATCGGCTGACCGGCACCACTCCGTACGAAATCGACAATTGGCTCCGGTGTGAAAATGCGCAATCATCGCGAAATGGGACGCCGGTTGGACGACAAACTCGATTGCAAGGCTTGCGGAACGATCCAGATGGACATTCCCGACGGCGCCAAGGAGTCGACGCCAATCCATTGCAGCAATTGCGGTGCCTTCCTCGGCGAATGGGGTGAATTGCAGGACGATTTCTACCGCCAGGCTCGTGGCACCGAAGCATTCGACCTGCGCGACGGGAACATTATCAAGAAGTAGGACGCGATAAATGCAGCCTCCGAACGGCTGCGGGGGACTGCGTCGGTATGGGGCCGCTCATCTGTGGCCGAGCGCACCTGTTCGGCCATGGCCTCGTGTCGGTTAGCTGACATCGATGATGACCATCAGCCCGCCGCCGCCCTTTTCCTCGACATTGTTGTTCGTCGTGTGATGCGGAATGTGGCAGTGGATCAGCCACTTGCCGGGCCGCTGTGCCTTCCAGACGACGTCATAACGCTGCCCCGGCCCAACATTGATCGTATCGGCCAGGAAGCGCGCCGACGGGGCAAGTGTCTCGCCGTCACGGGCGACGACCTCGAAGGGTCCGCCATGGATATGCATCGGATGGATAAAGCCATTGTTGGTGCCGATGAACCGCACCTTCAGCGTCTCGCCGAGCTTCATATGGATCGTATCGGTTGAGGGATACGCTCTGCCGTTGATGGTGAAGAAGTTCGGCATGCCGCCATCCATCGGCATCGACGGATAGGTCAGGCCATCGCGCACCAGCCATTCCTGGAGCTCGATAACATAGTCGTGGTCGGCCTGGACCTCGTCGGCGGGATTGGCGGGGTCGATGATCAGCGCGCCGTAGAGGCCGAGCGCCTGGGTGCGGTCGGGCTTGGCGTGCGGATGATAGAAATAGGTCCCGTACTGGGTGGCGGTGAACTCATAGGAGTAGGATTGTCCGGGCTCGATCGGCGCTTGGGTAATCTCGGCGGGCCCGTCCATCTGGTTCGGCAGGATCATGCCGTGCCAATGCACCGTCGTTTCCTCCGGCAGGTCGTTGGTGACATTGATGCGGACCTTGTCGCCCTGGCGGATGTGGATGCGCGGGCCGGGAATCTGTCCGTTATAGGCATAGGCATCGACCGCGACGTTGGGCAGTATTTGCCAGCGGATCACCGACGGTCTGAGTTCGAACACCTTGACGCCGCTCTCCAAGCGGAACGGCAATTCCTGGTCGCCCTTGGCGGACAGATCATAGGAGGCCGTCACCCGGCGTGGATCGGCTGCCGCCATGTCGCGCATGGCTTCCGCCGGCGTGTCGCGGTCCATGATCATACCTTGCGGCATGATTACCCCGCCGACATCACGGGCCGACAGCGTCAGGTTCAGCCAGTTCGCCGGTGCGGCCATGCCGATCGCCAGCGCAATCACGGATACGAAGCCGAGTGCCGAGACCTGCGGCGTCGTGGCGTCCGTCTTCATCTGGTGGCCACTGCTTTTGCCCCTGTGGGAGGTGTCGTTGTGGCTTGTTCCGTGCCGTTGGTGCGCAGACTGCTCTCGACTGCTCATTCCGGTGGTCTGCAAGCGCAGCGTCATCAGCCCATGCTTCAATCCGCGTGCCACCAGCCAGACATTGGCGGGATAGGCGAGTGTGAAGCCGGCGATGACGCCGATGGACATCACGCCCCAGAACAGAAGTTCTGTCGGCTCCATCGCGCGCATGTCGCGCCCCATCATCAGGAAGCTCATGACAGGCGCCATACCTGCCATCATGAAGTTCATCGAGATGAACTCGGGCAGGAAGCTTTTGCGCACGTTCTCCCAATAGGTGCCGCCCATCATCGACTTCATGAATAGCGACTGAAAGATGAACAGGCCGAAGGCGAAGCCGGAAACATATTCGACAATGAGGTCGAGCCACATAGGAAGACCGAGCGTCGCCGTGACGACGGCGGCGAGGATGATGCCTGTAGCATCTCCGGCAACGCAGTGGATGGTCGAGCCGACGCCTTGCTTCCACAGCGGCCTGGTGAAGTCCTCGTGCTCGCCTAGTCGCGGCTCCTTGTCGGCCAGTACATACAGCAGCAGGCCGAGTGGACCCATGTAGAGGGTTACGAGAATGAACCCCCATTTCATCACCACCGGTTCGGGATTGTTGCGGTACTGATCCATGCCGACATAGAGCGTCGAGGCAGCGGCAAGAGCGAACCAGGCAACAAGAAAATAGTCGATCGGCTGGACGAGCATGGGCAGAACCTGATTCTGGATCCGTGGCTGGTGATAACCCCTCTTTTCCATGAACGCGGCCGGCGTGTTTACGATCCAGCCGGTTGAACTTGGCGGTGACGAATTCTGTCGGGCTTCCGCTCTTGTCGGAGCATCGCCGCGCGATAATTCCTCTGAAGGCGTGGGCGCATCTCCCTTTGAGCAGGAGCCGACCATGAAACACCAGACACTCGACCAACTGCAGGCCGTCGCCGTTATTGAATCCTCGGCTGCATATCCGGCAATGACACGAAACCAGCGTATCGAGCGTTGGGCGGAACTTCTCGAGCGGAATCCCGAGCGACGCCTTGGCGCGTTTTCCGGCACCGAGCATTTGCACCCGGAAGCACGAGCCACGGTGCGTGGCGAGGGGTCGGCAATCGCTGTTGCCTTCGAGGACGCGGTGCTGCGCGCTTCCGGCCTAAGGGATGACACGTATGGCGAGGCCAAGCGCTTCTTCGAACTGAACGACTGGCAACTGCACGACATCGTCTGCGATTGTCACGTAGGCGCTACCATGACAGCACGGTGGGCCGCCGCTCGGGTCCGCGCAATGATCGGCGGGAACAGGTTTCTCGCATGGTTGAGGCAAAGGATCATGCACTGACCGAGAGTTGGGGATCGTGGCGCCCGGCCGTGCGATTCCCGACCGCCCCATTTCCGGATCAGCGCCTGTCCTGGCGATACGGCCGGTCGGTTGCGCGGTCACTTTCCCAGCGTTCAGCGGGGCCAGGGCGGCGGCGTGTTAACACGACATGGCCGTCAATATAACCAGCAACAATGGCCCGCCGGCCACGAGAACCAACCACCGGCTGGATGCAACTCATCAAATCCGTTCGTATGTTCCGACGAGTTCTGCCTGCTCGAGCAGATGTTTTTGCGCTTCCTGCCAGATACGCTGGATGCCGGCGCTTGCCGGGATAGCAAGGTTTGGCGTGTCGAGCGCGGCCAGCTGGAAATGATAGTGATGGACGCCGTGTCCGACCGGCGGTTGAGGGCCGTCATAATAGGCGTTGCCGAAATCGTTCGTCGCCTGCCTGAGGGCCTGCGGACCCGGCTTGCCGCTTGCCGCCTCGGGAAGTTCCTGGGTGTCCGGGGACATATTGAACACCGCCCAATGGGCGAACGTTCCGCTCGGCGCATCCGGATCCTGGACGACGAGAACGAAGCTCTTTGTATCATCAGGTACCCCCGACCACTTCAGCGGCGGAGACACGTTCTTGCCGTCCCGCGTATATCTTTCAGGGATTTTTGCGCCTTCGGCAAAGGCGGAACTGCTGAGCGTGAGTGGCATGAGTTACTCCTTCGGGAGACAGTTGCTACGCGGATATCGGCGCATGGGGCCGACCCCAACGACCTCCCCGACGCTTGTTGTGAGAACTTTCCTGGTTCTCTCGGCGGATGTGTTCCGGTCATCGGGGTCGGCAATATCCCTCAGCTTGGGTCTGAGTTTGTCCTGCCGCGAGGCTGCGCGCTCAGCGTCGGTCTTTCCCAACTCCGTCTTCGCGTCGAAGTCCTTGCCGGCATTCTTCGTATTCTCGCGCTTTTCGATTACGCGAAGGCTTTGCTGATGGGTTTCGTTTCCGGCCATCGACAGCCTCCTTTTCGTGCAATTCGGGGCTACTTGTTCGTCCGCATTTTCTGCCTTGGATTGATTCCGCCGGCAGCCGTCGTGTCGTTCTCGACGTCGCCTTCGACCGTGTTCTCGCCTTCAAGGTCGAGTTCGTCGCCTTCCTTGATCGTGCCCTTGGAGGTTCCGATGCCCGGATTGTTCACCAGGTCGGCATCGCTCGGCTTTTTCCACTTTGGATGTCTGCTCGTGCTCATGAGACAACTCCTTCGAGGGGTTTGGTTTCAAAACCCAAGGCCGGCCGAAATGTTCCCAGCCATTTGCCGTTCGCCGACCGCTAAAGTCCGAACGGATAGGTGTCGGGAACACCAGCTCTTGCATGCTCCGGGCCAAGCGGAGTTACCGCGGTGGTTTTGTCGAACCACACGAAGGCGTCGAATTGCTGGGGTAGGGAAACGTCGGCATAGTGGCTGCGCAGTTCGGTTTCCGGCCGGTAGATCACCCCGATGAAGCGTTCCAGCCTGCGTTCCAGGAGCCGCTCGCGCAGCATCTCGTCGCGCTTCAGGTCGAGCAGAAAATGCGGAATGCGGCAGTCATGGCAAAGCCGCTCGTAGCTGTCGGCGTGTGAGGGCCGCACCTGCTTCACCTTCATCTCGCCGTCCCAGTCGGAGGCGGCGGCCACGGTGCCGGAATGCGTGCCCAGACCGATCAGGGCTGCCCTGTCGCCGAACCGTTGCCGGCAAAGTTGGCCGATATTCAGTTCGTCCCGGACAACGCCCATTTCTGTATAACGCGCATCTCCGATATGCGAATTGTGCGCCCAGACAACCGCCTTGGAATTCGGTCCGTTGGCGTCCAGCAGATGTTCCAGCGTTTCGAACATATGCGTGTCACGCAGGTTCCAGGATTCCGCGCCGCCATAGTACATGATCCGGTAATAACGTTCGGCGGAGGCTATCAACCGGGCGTTCTGAGCGGCATCGAGAAAGTCGCTGCCGTCCCGTCGGGCATAGTCCAGTTGCCTGGCGAGCAGGTCTCGACATTGCTCGAGAACCGCCTGCTCGCATTCCCGGTAGCCCGAGGTCAGCGCCGCGCGGCCGTAGGTGGACGGTTCGTTTTGCCATGGGGTCAGGCAGCCATAGCGCTCGCGCGCGATCTTTGCCGCCTGAGGATCAACCCGGTCAAGATATTCGAGAACCGCAGCTATGGACCCGCTCATGTTGTAGATGTCGAGGCCGTAGAACCCTGCTTGCCTGGATGGCTCGAGCTTCTCGTTGTGGTCGCGCATCCAACTGGTGAAGGCCGAGACATCGGTGTTGCGCCACATCCAGGCCGGGAACCGCTGGAATGGCGCGCTGACACCGGCTCGTGGCTCGCGATGACGAACATAGCGGTCGATAGCCGCGGCGTCGGGCCAATCGGCTTCGACCGCAACGATCGTGAAACCGTGCTTCTCGATGAGCCTGCGGGTGATCGCCGCGCGTGCCTTGTAGAACTCCGACGTGCCATGGCTTGCTTCGCCAAGCAGAACGACGCGCCGGTCGGCAAACCGATCGAACAATTCGCCGAAGGCGGGGTCGTCGAAATCCGGAAGCGGCTCGGCCGCCGCCGCGATCATATCCGGCAGACTGACCGGGTGCGGATGTCGGAGAGGACGATCGATCTCGGCGATTTCGCCGCTTTCGGGCCAGCCCTGCTCACCGATGAGAGCGACGAACCGCACGCCGCCGAAATCCTCCTCACTGTAAGTCGCGGCACCTGTTCGGGTGACCTTGAGCAGACGTTGCGAATCCACATCGTCGCCGACCGGAATAACAAGCCTGCCGCCGACATCGAGTTGTTCCTGCAGGGCGAGCGGCGCGCCGGGTCCGCTGGCCGTCACCACGATGGCGTCATAAGGCGCTGCCTCCGGCCAGCCCTTAGTGCCGTCACCAGTCCTGACCTCGATGTTCTCGTAGCCAAGTCTTTCAAACCGACGCTTCGCGGTTTCGGCCAATCCGGGATGACGCTCGATCGTGTAGACCTGTTCGACGATCCGGCTCATCACGGCCGCCGCATAGCCCGAGCCGGTGCCAACCTCCAAAACGTGGTCACCAGCCTTGACGGCCGCCAACTCGATCATGAGCGCGACGATGTAGGGTTGCGATATCGTCTGGCCGTCAGCGATGGGCAGTGGTCCGTCTTCATAAGCGAATTCTTCGAAGCCGGGATCGACGAAAGCCTCGCGCGGAACTTCGCGCATGGCCTGCAGGATCTCGCGATCGTGGATGCCACGCCGGCCGATATGAACATTGACCATTCGGTCGCGAGCACGAGGAAGATCGAGCATTTTCAGCTCCCTTTGGCGGCCGCTTGTCCGCGATTTGTTCAAGGATATCCTTCGACAATAGCCGGTCAGCCACGTCCTCTGCCTTCAGCGGCTCTCTCCCGGCTCACCCCTCTAACCGCTGGAGGGCCTCAAAGTTCCTTCTGTATCGCAGGACAGGTCCATGGACCGATTGGAGACGCTGACGGTTTCTTGCTTGCCCAAGCGGCGCCTGGACATTGCTTCGAACGCCATCGCCAATTTGGGCTTGCTCAGGCGCGAAGTCGCTCCAGTTATCTCCAGCGAACCGATGCCGGGAAACCGATACTGGAGACTGGGCGATGAACGACAAGGCCGCCGCGACGACGCAGGTGATCAGCCTCGAACGGATCGATCTCATGAACCGCTACTGGAGTGCCGCGAATTACATCTCGGTTGGCCAGATCTATCTGCTCGACAATCCGCTGCTGCGCGAGCCCTTGAAAGCCGAGCATGTGAAGCCGCGGCTGCTCGGCCATTGGGGTACGACGCCGGGCCTCAATTTCCTCTACCTGCATCTGAACCGGATTATCCGCGAGCGTGATCTCGATGTACTGTTTATCTGCGGTCCAGGGCATGGCGGTCCGGCAATGGTCGCCAATACCTGGCTCGAGGGCACGTATGGCGAAATCTACCCAGATATCGGCCATGGCGAAGACGGCCTGAGAAAACTGTTCCGGCAATTTTCCTTTCCAGGCGGGGTGCCAAGTCATGTGGCGCCCGAAACGCCCGGCTCCATTCATGAGGGCGGCGAACTCGGATATGCCTTGGTCCATGCTTTCGGCGCGGCGTTCGACAATCCGGATCTGGTGGTTGCTTGCGTGGTTGGCGACGGCGAGGCCGAAACCGGTCCGCTCGCGGCGGCATGGCATTCCAACAAATTCCTGAACCCAGCCTCGGACGGCGCGGTGCTGCCAATCCTTCATCTCAACGGCTATAAGATCGCCAACCCGACGATCCTCGGCCGCATGGATGACCAGGAGTTGCGCAACCTCTTCACCGGCTACGGCTACGAACCGTTCTTTGTCGAAGGCCATGAGCCGGTCGCCATGCACCAGGCGATGGCCAAAACGCTCGACAGGGTGCTCGATCGGATCCGTTCCATTCAGGAACAGGCGCGAGGTCCGGGATGGTATGGCGAACGTCCGCATTGGCCGATGATCGTCCTGCGCAGCCCCAAGGGTTGGACTGGGCCGAAAGAGGTCGATGGCGAAAAAGTCGAGGGTTTCTGGCGCTCGCACCAAGTGCCGGTATCGAACGCCCGCGGCAATGACGAGCACCGCAAGATCCTCGAAACCTGGATGCGAAGCTACGAACCGGAAAAACTGTTCGATAAAGCTGGACATCTGCTGCCGGAACTCGCGGCCCTTGCCCCAACTGGAACAAAGCGCATGGGCGCAACTCCGTATGCGAATGGCGGGTTGTTGAAGCGCGACCTGGCGCTGCCGGATTGGAAAAGCCTGGCGCTCGAAGTGCCTCGGCCCGGAGGCGTCATTGCCGAAGCGACACGGATTTGTGGCGGCTATCTTCGCGAGGTCTTTCGCCTTAACGCCAAAGCGCGGAATTTCCGGCTGATGGGACCGGACGAGACGTCTTCCAATCGCCTTGACGATGTGTTCGAGGTCACGGATCGAATCTGGATGGAACGTATCGAACCCTACGACGTCCATCTTTCCCGCGACGGCCGTGTCATGGAAGTGCTGAGCGAGCATCTCTGCCAGGGTTGGCTGGAAGGCTATCTGCTCACCGGCCGCCACGGTCTGTTCTCATGCTACGAGGCGTTCATTCACATCGTCGACTCTATGGTCAACCAGCATGCGAAATGGTTGAAAACCTCCGGCGAGCTTGCCTGGCGCAAGCCGATCGCCTCGCTCAATTACCTGCTGACCTCTCATGTCTGGCGGCAGGATCACAATGGCTTCAGTCATCAGGACCCGGGCTTTGCCGACTTTGTCGCCAACAAGAAGGCCGACACGGTCAGGCTCTATTTCCCGCCGGATGCCAACACGCTGCTGTGGATCACCGACCATTGCCTGAGAACCTACAACCGCATCAACGTCATCACCGCCGGCAAGCAGCCGACGCCGCAATGGCTGTCTATCGAAGACGCTGAAGCGCACTGCAAGGCCGGCGCGGGCATCTGGGAATGGGCCGGCACGGTTTCAAAAGGCGAGGAGCCGGATGTGGTGCTGGCCTGTGCCGGCGACGTTCCGACGCTGGAAACGCTGGCTGCGACGGACATTCTTCGCTCTGCAATTCCCGATCTGAAAATCCGCGTCGTCAACGTCGTCGACCTGATGACGTTGCAGTCGAACACCGAACACCCGCATGGGCTCACCGACCAAGCTTTCGATGCGCTGTTCACGAAGACAAGGCCGGTCATCTTCGCCTATCACGGCTATCCCTATCTCATCCATCGCCTGACCTACCGTCGTGCCAATCATGACAACATGCATGTGCACGGCTTTCGTGAGGAGGGCACCACGACGACGCCGTTCGACATGGTGGTGCTCAACGAACTCGATCGCTACCATCTCGCACTTGCCGCGATCGCACGCGTGCCGGGCCTGGCCGAAAGGGCGGAAAGCCTCGCCGCTGAACTTCACGGCAGGCTGGCCAAGCACAAGGCCTATGTCCGCGAGCACGGCGAAGACATGCCCGAGATCCGGAAATGGAGTTGGCCGGTTGCGAACGGGGCAAAGGCTGGTCGATGAGTCAGTCGATCCTGGCGCTGAATGCCGGCTCGTCCAGCGTCAAGTTCGCGCTATACGATCTTGGCTCGCCGGATGGCCAGCAGCTCGTTTCGCGCGGCACTCTGGATCTGGGCGACGCGCCCAGACTCACAGCAAAAGCGGCCGATGGAACAGTGCAGTGTGATAGGCAGTTCACTGCGGACGATCCGCATGGCGCGGGTATTGGCGAAATACTGAGTTTGGTGCAGGGCGAACTTGGTGAAAGAAAACTGATCTGCACCGGCCACCGTATCGTGCATGGCGGAAACGAGTTCAGCAAACCTGTCCGTCTGACGCCCGCTACCATTGAGGCCCTGGACAGGCTGACCGCACTCGCGCCTTTGCATCAGCCTCGCAGTCTCGCGCCAGTTCGCGCGATAGCTGCATTGCAACCGGCTCTGCCACAGATCGGATGTTTCGATACCGCGTTCCACCAGACGATCGATCCGCTCGTGCGGCGCTTTGCCCTGCCGCAAAAATACGAACGGGAGGGACTGCGACGCTACGGATTTCATGGCCTCTCCTACGAATATATTGCTGGTCGACTGAGCGAGATATCGCCCGCCCTCGCGGCAAAACGGACAATCGTCGCTCATCTCGGCAATGGGGCAAGCCTTTGCGCTCTGCGCGAGGGCAAAAGCGTCGATACGACGATGGGCTTTTCGGCACTGGATGGTCTTGTCATGGGTACGCGTTGCGGCGCCATCGATCCCGGCGTGCTGTTGTACTTCCTGCTGGAAAGAGGCATGGCGGCGGACGAGCTGCAGACGATGCTCTACGAGAAATCCGGACTGCTCGGGGTGTCCGGCATTTCGGGCGACATGCGCACGCTGGAGGCAAGCAGCGACCCTCGGGCCCGCGAGGCGATCGAGGTTTTCGCCTTCCGCGTCGCGAGGGAAGCAGCAGCGCTCGCAAACACGATGGGTGGTCTCGAATGCCTCGTGTTCACCGCCGGTATCGGCGAACGGTCATCATCCATCCGCAAGAAGATATGCGAAAAATTGACGTGGCTCGGTGTGGCGCTCGACGAGCCGGCCAATGACGCCCACGCCGAGATCATCAGCCGTCCGGACAGCAAGGTGGAACTGCGTGTGATTGCGACTGACGAGGAAAGCGTCATCGCACGCCATAGCCGCGCGGTAATGCAGGTCGGATCCGCAACTTAAGGCGAGCGAGCTGGCTTCTGCTCACCTTGGGGCTAGCCTTGCAGTTCTTTCGCACGAGGTCCTTGGCAAGCAAGCCCGCGGTCGTGAGAAGGCTGCCGACACCCGCGGGCGCCTTAAGCGTCGCCTCGATCGTCGATCATGCATCTGTCAGCAAAGGGAACCAGATAGGCTGTACCGCGTCATAGAAGCAGATTTCTGTTGCAGTCCAGGGAGTGACATTGATGATCAGGCTCCTTCTTGTCGTCGCGGCGGCGCTCGTCCTCGCATGCGGCGGGACGGAGGCGGCCAAGCTGGACTCAATCACTGTCAATCAGGCCCAATTCGCTGCCGGCGAGCCAAAGGGCATCGATCCGACAGTCCTGAAGGCGCAGATTCTCCTGGATCGCGCCCGTTTCTCGCCGGGCCTGATCGACGGCCGCCTTTCAGGGAATTTCGCCAAGGCGGTTAGCGCCTTTCAGACCGCGAACAGATTCCGAGCCGACGGCAAGCTCACCCGGGAGACCTGGGACAAGCTCGTGGCAAATTCCGCCGGCCCGGTCCTGGTACCCTATGAGGTAACGCCCAAGGATGTACGCGGACCCTTCACCAAGCGTATTCCGGCTCGCATGGAGAAGATGGCCCACTTGCGGCGGCTCGGCTATCACAACGCGGTGGAGAAGCTGGCAGAGCGCTTCCATATCAGCGAACAATTGCTCAGAGAACTCAATCCGGGCATCGGCTTCAGGAAGGCCGGCACGATGTTGGTGGTCCCAGATGTTGGCCGGGGCGATCCTCCTGTCGCCGTTGCCGGTATCGAGATCGACAAGGGCGTCCGCTCGGTGCGCGTGCTCGATGCTTCCGGCAAATGGCTCGCGGTCTACCCCGCCTCGATCGGCAGCGACGAAAAGCCGGCGCCGAGCGGCACGGCGGAAGTCAAACGCGTGGTGCACAACCCCACCTATCACTACGATCCGGACTTCGCCTTCAAGGGGGTGAAGACCAAGAGGCCCTTCACCATCGCTGCGGGGCCGAACAATCCCGTGGGATCGGTCTGGATCGACCTCTCTATCGAAAGCTATGGCATTCACGGCACGCCCGAACCCGGCAAGATCGGCACGACCTTCTCGCATGGCTGCATCCGGCTGACCAACTGGGATGCCGAAGACCTCGCTTCCATGGTGCAGAAGGGCACGAAAGTTAACTTCAAGGACCATATGGCGGACGCTGGCGACACGCGGCCGCAGTAGGCGAAACGCCGTGCGAGCCCGGCGCCGTTCGCCAGCCGCGACACCGACATGGAAACGCACGGTCCTTCGATTGCGGAACCAATATGGTGTCCGTTGGCAGTGCGGCCGCCCGGGACGAAACCGGCTCCATGAAGCGTTCATGGAACAGGCAACGCTCAAACCAGGCGCCCCAACACTGGTGCCATTGAGCAAAGACCACTCGGGCATCCGCGCCATGCAGTGCGCGGCGCCCTCGGAGACGGAAATGCCCGCTAGCGCCTATATCAACCGGATTGCGACAGCGGTTCCCGAATACGAGGTTCATAGGTTCTATCTACGGTTCGCGGCTTCCATGCTCGCCGCCAATCACCGCAGGATTTTCGAACGGATGGCCGGCCTCGCCGGCATAGAGAGCCGCTATTCCTGCTTTCCACCTGCCCTCGACCCCGAAGGGCCGTCCGCCGACCTCAGCGGAACCTTCATTCGCGGCGCGTTCCCAGGTACGGCCGCGAGAATGGCGATGTTTGGGGAAGCCGCCCCAGTGCTGGCGCAAAAAGCCGTCGACGGGCTGCACCTTGGCGACGAGGCGTCGCGCATCACCCATCTCATCGTCACCACCTGCACCGGATTTTCCGCGCCAGGCATCGACTTGGATCTGGTTAAGCGCTGCGGCCTGCCGGACGGCATCGAACGCACGATGATCGGCTTCATGGGCTGCTACGCGGCGATCAACGGCCTCAAGCTTGCCCGCCATATCGTCAGGTCAGATCCACGGGCCAGGGTCTTGCTGGTCAATATCGAGCTCTGCACCTTGCATCTCAGGGAAAGCCCCGAGCTGGAAAAGCTGCTGTCGTTCTGCCTCTGGGGTGATGGCTGCGCGGCAACTCTTGTCACCGCCGAGCCGCCCGGCATTGAACTCGACAGCTTTCATTGCATGGTCGCGGATGAGCGGCGCGACCTGATGAGATGGGATATTCGCGACCACGGCTTCGACATGGTTCTCTCCGGCCAGGTGCCGACGGCGATCCAAGACGTGTTGCGAAGCAATCAGGACGCCTTTCTCGGCGACCGGCCACCGGACGCGATCGACCTCTGGGCCGTGCACCCCGGCGGGCGCTCGGTCCTCGATGCCGTCGAGAGGGCGCTGAAACTTGCGCCCGCCGCGCTCACGCCATCGCGCGAGGTGCTGCGCCGATACGGCAACATGTCGTCGGCGACGGTCATGTTCGTGATGGAAGAAATGCTGAAGGCCCCATCCGGACTGCTCGGTTGCGGTATGTCGTTCGGACCCGGACTGACGGCCGAAACCATGCTTTTTCGCACCGTGTCATGAACGCGCTCAGTCACCGCAGCCTCGTCCCGGAAATCCTTGACCGGCTTGCGGCCGACGATCCGCGGGCGCTCGCCTCGCGCAGCGACCTCCGATGGATCAACGCGTTGATGTTTCAGGCGCCGATCATGGCGTCTTTGCTCAGGAAATTCCTGCCAAGAGCGCCGCACCGCATATTGGAGATCGGCGCCGGCGACGGTACCTTCATGCTCAAGCTCGGAAGGCGATTGGCACGGCACTGGCCCGAGGTAGAGCTGACCTTGCTCGACCGCGTCGGCCTTGCCAGTACCGGAGTCCTCGCCGAATTCAACAGGCTGGGATGGAGCACCGAAGTCATCACCGCTGACGTCTTCGACTGGGCCGAAGGGACTGGGGGCGAGCAGTTCGACGCTATCACCGTCAATCTGTTCCTGCATCATTTCGATGACACCGAACTCGTGCGTCTGTTTTCACTGCTGGCGCGGAAAGCCCCGCTGCTCCTGGCGACGGAACCGCTGAGGGCAAGGTTCGCGCTGGCCGCGACCCGTCTTCTCCCGGCGATCGGCGCCAACGA
Source organism: Mesorhizobium sp. M0621 (assembly GCF_040320745.1). NCBI lineage: Bacteria > Pseudomonadati > Pseudomonadota > Alphaproteobacteria > Hyphomicrobiales > Phyllobacteriaceae > Mesorhizobium > Mesorhizobium sp. M0621. Next base: position 103,265 of record NZ_JAMYQF010000008.1, read on the forward strand.
CGTCACGCGACATGACGCGGCTCAGAGCGTGCGCGCTGGCTTTCGTGGCAAAGAGCTTTCCGACCTCTGGCTTGCGGCCGGCGGCAGGCCACTCGAGGAGCGGCGTGCCGGTCCGTTCTCGCACGTCTTCGCCGGCGCAAGTGCACGATCGAGATGATCATGAGACGACCATCCACCCACGATGCGATTGTCATCGGGGCCGGCCCGGCAGGCACTTCGCTGGCGTTGCTGCTGGCCCGGCGCGGGTGGACCGTGGCGGTCGTGGAAAAGAGAATGTTCCCGCGTCGCAAGGTGTGTGGCGAATACATCTCGGCAAGCAATCTAGCGCTTCTCGACCGGCTTGAGGTCGGCAACGCCTGGCGCGCCAATGCCGGCCCCGAAATCCGCCGCGTCGGCTTCTTTTCCGGCGCGACTTGCATCGAGGCGCCGATGCCGGGTGGAAAATACGGGCCTCCTGCAAAAGACGCCTTCGGCCGGGCGCTGGGCCGGGACATGCTGGACCATCTGCTGCTGCAGGCGGCGCGATCGGCAGGCGCGGAAATCTTCCAGCCTTGCCGCGCTGTCGCCGTTGATCAGGATGGCGACATGCAAGCGGTGCGAATTCAGGCAAAAGACGAGAATTCCGGGGACGAAACGACAGTCTTGCGGGCTCCGGTAGTTGTCGCCGCGCATGGTTCCTGGGAACCGGGACCGCTGCCAAGCCAGCTCGAAAAGGCCAGCCACGCGTCGGACCTGCTCGGCTTCAAGGCGCACTTCACCGGGTCGTCACTCGCGCCTGATCTGATGCCTCTGCTGATATTTCCCGGCGGCTATGGCGGCATGGTCCTGGCTGATCATGGCCGGCTGTCGATCTCCTGCTGCATAAAGCGTGACATGCTCGCGCGGCTACGCAAGAACTATGGCTCCGAACCTGATGACCCTAGGCAGGATGGCCATCCGTCGGCCGCCGACGCGGTCTTTCGCCATCTCATGGCCTCTTGCCGAGGTGTGAGCGATGCTCTTGAGGGGGCTCGCCTCGACGGTCCGTGGCTTGCAGCCGGCCCGATCCGGCCCGGCATCCGCGCCTGTTATGAAAAGGATATCTTCCGCGTCGGCAATGCCGCCGGGGAGTCTCATCCAATTATCGCCGAAGGCATCTCGATGGCACTTCAGTCCAGCTGGCTGCTGGCCGCCGAAATCGCCGGCGCGTCAAGCGGCCGGGCGGGCCGCGACGCTACCGGCAGACGCTACCAGGCGGCCTGGAGAGGACTGTTTTCGACGCGCGTCTACGCGGCCGCAGCCATCGCCCGATTGGCCCTTGGGCCCGGTGGCGCTGCATTAATGGGCGCGGCTGTCCGGAGTTTCCCGCAGGCGCTGACACTGGGCGCGCATATAAGCGGCAAGACGAGGGCGATCCCCGGTCTTGGATGATCGGCGCTGCGGCTTCCGTTGGCAGCATTGTCCGAGCAAGGTTATGGAACATTCCATCGGAACCAGCGTTTTACCAAGGTTTTGAGGCTATTTGCATCCAAGGCGCAGCGGGGTTTGTGATCATTGCTGTGCCTTTTTAGATAGTGCACCGCAATCCGACGTGGACGCGAACACGCGCCCCATTTGTTGGAGCCAATACGATGACCCACAACCCGCACAGCACAGCCAGCGTCGCCGGCCATCCAATTCATCCCATGTTGATTCCATTCCCTATCGCTTTTTTTGTTGCTGCCTTCGTTTGCGACTTGATCTTCTGGCGAACAGGCAATCCGGGATGGGTCACCGGTTCGCTGTGGCTTCTCGGAGCGGGCCTGATAATGGCGGCCCTAGCCGCTCTTGCCGGCTTGACCGACGTTCTGGGCGATGTTCAGATTCGCAATCTCACGACGGCATGGCTTCATGCAGGGGGAAATATACTCGTCGTCCTGATCGAACTTTACAACTGGTACTCCCGATACGAACATGGGGAGGCGGCTGTGGTTCCTACTGGCCTGATCCTGTCGTTGATAGTGGTTCTCATCCTGCTGTTTACAGGCTGGAAGGGATGGGAAATGGTCTATCGGCATCGCGTGGGTGTCGCTGACGGTTCGGACGAATTGCGCTGAACCGCGCGGCTTGCAACCGGGATATCGTTGCAAGTGCCAGCCGGCATCTCGACGCCCATGATCGTGATCTCAAAACAGATGCAAACCGCCGGCCGGATTGGTACCCCGCGAGCGCTTCCGGTAAATCCGCAAGATCTTCCGCTGAGGTGAAGCGCCCTTTGCCTCTCTCGGCACGTGCGAGTCCTACGAAATCGGCGCTTTGACCGTGTCAGCTTCAGCGGTGTCACAATGTCGGGCCAAACACTCTCCCGAAAGCGCCTGGAACCTCGATCTATCGCTCGCGTTTCCGACGGGAGGTTCGAAAATGGTCCGGCGTCTATCCTGGAAATCGATGATTGATCATAACGCGCCGCTTGTGTTGCCGTCGGCGGGCGACGCGCTGACGGCCCGGTTGATCGAGCGCGCCGGATTCCCGGCCTATCAGATCGGCGGGTTCGCCATGGTCGCGGCCATGCACGCGGTGCCCGACATCGATCTCGAACAGTTTGGCGAAAAGCATGCCAGGGCACGTGAGATCGTCGAGGCTTCCGACCTGCCGGTGCTGATCGACGGCGACGACGGCTATGGCGACGTCAAGAACGTGACGCGCACCGTCAGGAGCTACGAGGCGATCGGTGCCTCGGCTCTGTTCATCGAGGACCAGAAGCCACCCAAACGCTGCGGCCACATGGCTGGCAAGGAGGTCGTTGCGCCGGAATTCATGGAGCAAAAGATTCGCGCCGCCGTCGCGGCACGCGCCGACCCGGATTTCTTCCTGCTTGCCCGCACCGATGCGCGGCAGCCGCACGGGCTGCGCGATGCGATCGAGCGCGGCAAGCGCTATCTCGACGCCGGTGCCGACGGTGTCTACGTCGAGGGGCCGACCAGCGTGGAGGAGCTGACCCAGGTCGGCGAGGCGTTCAGAAACGTTCCACTGGCCACGAGCATCCTGGAGCGCGGCGGCAAGACGCCCTGGCAATCGCCTGCCGAGTTGCATGAAATGGGCTACGACATGATCCTTTATCCGACGACGCTTCTGTTCCGCGCTGTCCATGCCCTGCAGCAGGCGCTCGACGATTTGCGGCAAGGCAAGCCGCTGGTGCCGGAAGCAAGCGTCGACCTCGCGGGCTTCGAGGACATCGTGCGCATGTCTGAATGGGCCGGGATCGAGAACCGTTTCATGGGTCAATCTCACGACGGCATGATAAAGAAAATCAAGCAGAAGCTGTCGGGAGAGTGACCCCGCACGGCCCGCGATCGAGCACTTCATTTCCCAACGGCCCGCCGTTCCCCAAAGCGGCGATATTTGTGATGATCACGAATGAATTCATTGAAGAAACGGCCTTTGGATGAGGCCTTTCTGAAAGCGGCGTAGGTCGCCGGTGCCACGTCCTCATAGTCATAGCGGATACCGCTCGGCACGAACCAGACCGAGAGGATCCTGGTCGCGGGATCGTAGTTCGTGTCGCGGATCACAGTCGACGGCATGTCGGCACCCGATGTCACTCGGACAAAACCCGCTGGGGATTGTCCGGTTCCACTACGGGGACTGCTTACTCCTTGCCGCTATCTGTCACGCGGATTGCCGAATTCCGCATCGCGCTTCCTCGAGTATCGATCGACGCGCGGCAGGTTGTCGTCAAAATCGACCCAAGGCAGCCTCAGGGCCCAATAGGCATGGGCCTGAGGCCGGAAACGTTCGGGATTGTCGAAGAAGCCGATTGCCAGATAAAGCTCGTCCGGCAGGCCGTCATCGCGATAGCCTATCGAGGTCCCGCAGTCCGGGCAGAATGTCCTGACGACGCCGCATGTCCTGGAAAAGGCTTTCGGTGTTCCCTTGAGCAGCCGGAATTGCTCCGGCCGATAACCGACCCATACGGTAAGCGGACTTCCAATGGCCCGCCGGCAATCGTCATCATGATCGTAGCATATCCAGAAAGGCTCACCGTCCATGACGGCGGTAATCCCTCCGCAAAAGCAGGCGCCGGTCTCAAGTCGCGGCATTTGGAGGCCTGATCGCTGCTGGATTCCGCTGAGAGGCTGGTGATGATACTGCGAATCCTTGGGCGCTAGCGATCACCGCATCGATGGGAAGCTTTGCATCATTTGGCATGTCAAGGAATCCTCCGACAGATGGTCTTCGAACCAGCGAACCCAGAGTTGGTTCCTTCGACACAAGAAATCGCCTTTTGGAGAGCGAACGCAGGAGAGGCTATTTGATCTGCTCGAACGTACATTGCCGTGGTGCCTTGTCCGGTCGCCAGCGCAGCAGCTTGGTGCCATGGCGGAACCGGTCACTGGTAACGTGATCGAAGCGAACCTCAACCACCAGTTCGGGTTTCAGCGGTTCCCACTCTCCGCTGCGCTCGGTACTCCAACGGCTCGGCCCACCGGGCGCCTTGCCGGTGAACCCAGGCTCAGCCCGCAGCCCCTCCAGCCTTCTCGTGAGCGCTGCCCTGTCATTGTTGCCGATGGTCGAGGTGAAGCCGACATGGTCGAGCTTGCCGTCATCATTGTAGAGACCGAGGAGCAGCGAGCCGACTTCACGACTGCCAGCGAGGTAGCGGAAACCACCGACGACGCAATCGGCGCTACGCAGCCGCTTTACCTTCACCATTGCACGTTGGCCGGGCAGATAATGACCCTCGAGCAATTTGGCGACGATGCCGTCGGTCGACCCATGTCCGGCTCCTCTTAGCCATTGTGCTGCGGTGGCGTTGTCATGCGTGCACTTCGACAGACGAAGATCCGGATTGTCCGAGGAGGTCACGAAATCCTCGATCGCCCGCCTCCTCTCGGCAAGTGGTCTGTCCGTGATGATCCGACCGCCGGGTTCGGCAAGCATGTCGAAGAGGATCAGCTTGGCGGGCGTTTCCGAGCTCAGCCTACGGATTCTGCTCTGCGCGGGGTGAAGACGCATCTGCAACGCTTCGAAGGAAAGCGTGCCTTCGACCTCGATGACGATCTCGCCGTCGATGACGAAATGCCCACTCTTGAGGTCGCGTACCGCCGCAATGATCTCGGGAAAATAGCGGCCGAGCGGCTTCCCGGACTTGGCGCGCAAGTCCACGGCATTGCCATTCTTGAACACCAGACAGCGAAATCCATCCCATTTGGGTTCGTACTGCCAGGGCCCATTTTTTTCGGGGATCGCGTTGGCAATCTTCGCCTCCATTGGACGGATGTCGAGCGGCAGTGGAAAGATGTTCATTGATCTCTGGTCCCGAGGACGCGATGCCAACCCAACCGTCTTGCGGCCGCTCCGTTCCGTTGGATAACGCAGGTGACGGAGTGCCGCCGCGCCGACGCTCCCGTTGACGATCAGAATTCGCTCAAGCTGGGCGAGCGAGGTCCAATCGTTCTGGAAGATTTCGACAACGCTGTTGGAAACAATCTGGAGGTTGCCGGATGGGTTCGCTTCACCATCTAAGGACCATGCCGTCGCTCAAATCCAAGACTGCCGCTTCCGCGCGCCAAGCCGATCTCTTCGGTGCCACCGACGATCTGCCGGAGGGGTTCTTCTATCGGCCCGACTTGATCACGCCGGAAGAAGAAACCGAACTCGCCCGGCACCTGGAAGGCCTGCCTTTTCAAGCGTTTGATTTTCATGGCCATCTGGCAAACCGACGCGTCGTCGGTTTTGGCTTGCGCTACGATTACGAGCGGCGTGAAGTCGTGGAGGCGCCCCCGATACCTGATTTCTGTTTTCTCTGCGCAAGAAGGTCGCGGTCTTGGCTAGCCGGCCAGCCGAAGCTTTCGCGCAGGTGTTGATCAACGAGTACCTGCCTGGCGCTGGCATCGGCTGGCACCGCGACAAGCCTCATTTCGAAGATGTGGCGGGCGTTTCGCTGCTGGCGCCTTGCAGTTTCCGCCTCCGGCGAAAAAACGGCACCAGATGGGATCGGCAGACCATCCTCGTTGAGCCACGGTCGGCCTATCTCATGACCGGTCCCTCGCGCACGGAATGGGAGCACAGCATCCCGCCGGTTGCCGAGCACCGCTATTCGATCACCTTGCGGACATTGCGGGCTTAAGATCCCTGTGCCTCACGCTGGCCTTTCAGAATGCTGGGGCTTCGCGACGGGCTCTCACGATGAACGCCAGCCGTTCCTCTTCAACGCTGGTGCACAGCGCGACGTGACTTCCGCAACCCAGTAGGTACTCACAGGCTTGCGGGTAAATCGGGCTTGGCCGCACAATTCAAACCACCTTTCCAACCATGCCGATTGCCCTAGCTGTTCTCCTCGAGAGGAGACCGGATATGGCGATCTATGGACTGAGGGTGATTAGCTTCATTTTCGTTGCATTGGCTTTCATCCCGGCCGGCGCGCATCTCTTCGCGATGTTCAACAAGATGAAGCTCGACGGGACGAGTTATCTGGCCGCGCAACGCGCCTATGATGGCTGGAGCCTGTTTGGCATCGTGGTGCTGGGGGCGTTGCTCTCGACGGCTGCCCTGGCCGTTTTGCTTTATCGGTCAGGCGGATCGTTTGGTTTGATCGTGGTCGCCTTTCTCAGCATCGGCGCCACGCAGTTTGCCTTCTGGACGCTGACATATCCGACCAATCGGGCAACGCGGAACTGGACCATTCTGCCTGAAAACTGGGAGTTGCTCCGGCGCCAATGGGAATATTCGCATGCCATCGCCGCGGGTCTCAATGCTTTGGCGCTGCTGCTGGTTTTCATATCGGCGCTTCGCACCGCAGGGCGCTGAGCAGCATTCGCATGTGCTATCTCGGTGCAAATTCCGCCAGCGCCTTGACGAATGCCTCCGGTGCCTCGATAGGCAGAAACTCGCCGCAATTGGCGATCACATGGCCTTGCAGGTTCTTCGCACCCGATAGCCTCAAACCTTCGAGATAGTCGTCGATCGATCCGAAGTCCGCGTCACCGCGGATGTAGAGAAGTGGAACCTCGATGGTTGCCCGAACGGCGTTGGCCTTGGCATCCGCTTCAAATGCGCGGTACCAGTCAAAGCCAGCCTTGAGTGCCTCCGGCCTCGAATAGGCCGCGGTGAAGATCTGCCGCATTTCATTCGTCACGGCACCATGCCGGCCAGCGAGCAGATCAAAGAAGAAGTCGAAATACGCACGCTGATGGCCGGTCACCAATAATTCCGGCAGCTCCGGCACCGCATGGAACGCAAAGTGCCAGATGGCCGGGTTTGCGATTACATCAGCCCATGGATGAAGGCCGGGTGTGACCGTATTCATCGGCACCGCGCCAACGATGCGGTCACCGTAATAGCGCGCTGCGGCGAAGGCGATCATGCCGCCGACGTCAAAGCCGGCAACCACCATGGACCTGGCGCCAATCGCCTCGGCGGCTGAAATCACGATATCTGCCAGGACTTTCTTCTCCGCCGATGGCGGGGCACCTCGCGATCCGCCAATCTCCGGAAGGTCGAAAGCCAAAGTGAAGTATCGCTTGCCGAGTTCGTCGAGCACTCCATCGTAGATTTCTCTGGAGTGGGGCCAGCCATGAAGAAGGATCAGGGCAGGCCGAGCCGGATCGCCGGCCACGGACACCGCCAGCCGCACGCCGCCTACTTCTGGGGTCTGGACGCGCATTGTCTATCCATTCGCAAGAACTCTGGGGAAACGACGGTCGGTCGAATAGGTTGCCGCCAGGGCCAGCGTTGCTCGACGTCGCCGCCCGTTCCCAGCAGGCGTCATTGGATGGCAAAAACCTGGGAATTCTCGTGCCAGGTCGAGTGGCCCGTCAGCGGAACAAGCCTTTACCCTCAGCGTTAAATGCCAAACAATCCCGCAACAAGTTGCATAAACGCGCCGCCGCGTGGCAGCCGCGGCGATTGGCTGGGATAATGCAGGAGATCTCACATGCCACTTACGGCCTTCGCCCTCAATTGCTCGCTGAAAGCTTCCAACGACAGAGAAAAATCTTCCACGGACCGGTTGCTTGCCGATGTCCTGGCGGCGCTGGTGCCATACGGCGTCAAAGGCGAGATCGTGCGTTCGGTCGATCACGATATCAAGCCGGGTGTGCTTTCCGATATGGGCAAGGGCGATGATTGGCCGAAGCTCAGGAAGAAGATACTGGCGGCCGACATCTTCGTGCTCGGGCTGCCAATCTGGCTCGGCCAGCCCTCGAGCGTGGCCAAGCGCGTTCTGGAGCGAATGGATGCATTTCTGGAGGAGACTGACGACAAAGGGCGCATGCCGGCGGCAGGAAAGGTGGCTTTGATAGCCATCGTCGGCAACGAGGACGGGGCGCATCACTGCCACGCCGAATGTTTTCAAGCACTGAACGACGTTGGCTTCACCATTCCCGCCAATAGCGGGGTCTATTGGGTTGGCGAAGCCATGGGCGATGTCAATTATGTCGACTTGCCGGAAACACCGGAAAAAGTCTCCGGCACGATTGAAATGGCTGCATCCAACGCCGCCCATCTCGCTGGATTGTTGAAAGGCCAAGGCTATCCAGGCGTCGCGGGGTGACTTTGTTCAAGGCATGTTGAAACTGTCAAGAACCGACGTGTCAAAACCAGTGGACCTCGCCGGGAACAGGAAGGCTTGTGGCGAGTTCATAGTCTTAGCAGGCGGGCGCCGCTGCGTTTCGCAACGGAGGTAAGCTGCAGACGGGAGAACGTCATGAGTCTCGGCACCATTCTTATCATCATTCTGATTCTTGCATTGCTTGGCGGCTTTAGTGGACTTGGCGGCGGGCCATTCTACGGCACCGGCTACTATGGTGGCGGCGGTCTTGGTCTGCTGCTGCTTATTATCATCATCCTGGTCGTGCTCGGGCGCATCTAGCGTCACCTGACGCGAATCTCCGACCCGTCGCTTCTCAGGAAGCGGCGGGCCCTTTGTAATGCCCCGATTAAACGACAGCGAAGGAGCGAGCGCTGAACGCCGATGTTTCCGGTTGGGTGAGGGCACTCAAATCACGGTTTCTCACCGTCCTCGGACCGGGCTTGATAACCGGAGCCTCCGACGATGATCCGAGCGGCATTGCCACCTATTCACAGGCTGGTGCGCAATTTGGCTACGGACTGACATGGACGATGCTGTTCAGTTATCCACTGATGTCCGTGATTCAGGAAATCAGCGCGCGCATTGGCCGGACCACCGGCCGGGGCATCGCCGGCAACATGCGGGTCTACTATCCAAACTGGCTGCTGCAGGCGATTGTTTTTCTTCTTCTCATCGCCAATACCATCAATATCGGCGCCGACCTTGGTGCCATGGCCGATGCGTTGCGGCTTATCGTTGGCGGCCCGCAACTGCTTTACGTCGTGCTTTTTGCGGGCATATCGGTGGTTCTTCAGATATTCTTGAAATACAGCCGCTATGTCTCGATCCTGAAATGGCTGACGGTTTCGCTGTTTGCCTATTTCGGTACCATCCTGTTCGTGCACGTGCCCTGGGCGGAAATCGCGCGCGGATTGTTCATCCCGACATTGTCGCCAGACCCGCAGTTCTGGACCACGGTCGTGGCCATTTTCGGCACGACCATCAGCCCTTATCTGTTCTTCTGGCAAGCCTCGCAGGAGGTTGAAGAAGAAAAGGCCAGTCGACGCAAGCCTCTGAAAAAGGCACCGCGGCGGTCAACCCACGCTATCAAGCGCATCCGGCTGGATACCTATATTGGAATGGCATTCTCGAATGTGGTGGCGCTTGCCATCATGATCACCGCAGGCGCCACACTGCATGCCGGGGGTGTCACCGACATAACATCCTCGAGCCAGGCCGCGGAAGCGCTGAAACCCGTCGCCGGCCAGTTCGCCTTCACAATCTTTGCCCTCGGCATCATCGGAACCGGGCTCTTGGCAATTCCGGTCCTTGCCGGGTCGGCCGGCTATGCGCTCGGCGAGGCGCGCAAATGGCCGATCGGGCTGGAGCGCGAACCGCTGCAGGCGAAAGCGTTCTACGCGGCGATCGCCCTGGCGACGCTCCTTGGTGCGTGTCTCGACTTTACGCCTGTCAATCCGATCAAAGCCCTCTACTGGAGCGCGGTCGTCAACGGCGTGGTCGCGGTCCCGGTGATGGTGGTGATGATGCTGATGACGGCGCGACGCGATGTGATGGGGAATGCCGTTGTCCCATTGGCCATGCGCTTGGTGGGCTGGGCAGCGACGGGCATCATGACGTTGGCGGCGGCGGTCATGATTTTCCAATTGTTGTACTAGCAGGCGTTCATGTGCGTCAGGAACCATTCGCGGCACCACTCGTTCAGAATCCATCGGCAAGTTGTGAGGATTGCAATGGTCGCGCCGCGTGCTGCCTGGAAAGGCTTCCTGAAGGTCGGATCGGTTTCATGCGGGGTCAAGATCATCGGTGCCGTCACCGAGGCCGAAAGAATTCGCTTCAGGATCCTGAACCGCAAGGACGGATTGCCGGTCAGGAGCGCTTATGTCGATGATGGAACCGGCGAAACGGTCGAAGCCGAAGACCAGCTGAAAGGCTATGAGACCGGAAAAGGCGACTTCATTCGGATCGAGCCGGCTGAAATCAAGAAGCTCAAGCTGGTGTCGCAGCACACGCTCGAGGTTGGCGGCTTCGTGCCGATTGATGACATCGATGCCCGGTATCTCGAAAAACCCTATTACCTTGTTCCCGCAGATGCCGCATCCGCGGAAGCGTATGCTGTGATCCGGGATGCAATGGCACACAAGAAGGTGGCCGCCCGCTCCTGCGTGGTGCTGTATCAGCGCGGCAGGGAAGTGCTGATCCAGGCAGAAGGCAAGGGCATGCTCTTGACCGAGCTGCGCAATCACAACGAGATGATTTCAGCGCAGTCGGTATTCAAAGGCCTGAAGGACCGTAAGGTCGATCCGGAGATGCTGGAAATCGCCCAGCTTCTGATCGACAAGAAACCCGCCAAATTCGATCCGTCGAAATTCGAAGACACCTATGAAAACGCGCTCATCGCGATGATCGAGGCAAAGCGCAAGGGCAAGAAGCCGCCGAAGCCGGCGCCAAAACCCAAGACCAACGTCGTCAATCTCGCCGACATTTTGCGCAAGAGCCTGGCGCAGGAGGGTGGCAAACCCACCACCAAGGCGAAGTCGACCGCGGCGAAACGCAAGAGTGCATAGGACTTTCACCCATCACGCTGCTGCATCATCATGGTGAGGGCATCCTTCGTGCCCGGGGCGACAGGAGATTCTCGCCAGCGCTCTCAGTGGGGCGGCCCACCCCGACATGGGCGGGGCGGACCGCCACTGGCCGCAACTGTTAGGTCAAAATCAGCACGATCTTGAGCGTATCCGGATCGACGATGACAATCCGACCGTCGGCAAGCAGGAAATATTCATAAGCTTCGTAAGCCGGGACGATCTTGACGATGCGAGCCGGCAAACGATGCAGCCTGATTTTGTGCCGCGGAATTTCCACGCCTACGGAGATGTCGAAATCGACATTGGCCACCGGTTCGATCTTCGTCTCCCTGATCACCTGGGTGATCTGGGTTTTCTGTTCAACCGTAATATTGTTGATCGAGCCAGTCGACGTCGTATCCTGTGTAGGAGTTTTGCCCTGGGCCTGCTCGTCGGTCTGGACCTTGGCCTTGCCCTGCGCCTGCTGGTCCGTGGTGGCGCCAGCCTGCTCGCCGGTCTGGACCTTGGCCTTGCCCTGAGCCTGCTTCTCGGTCTGGACCTTGGCTTTGCCTTGCGCCTGCTGGTCCGTGGTGGCGCCGGCCTTGCCCTGGGCTTGCTCGTCGGTCTTGACCTTGGCTTTGCCTTGCGCCTGCTGGTCCGTGGTGGCGCCGGCCTTGCCCTGAGCCTGCTCGTCGGTCTGGACCTTGGCTTTGCCCTGGGCCTGCTGGTCCGTGGTGGCGCCGGCCTTGCCCTGAGCCTGCTCGTCGGTCTGGACCTTAGCCTTCCCCTGTGCCTGCTCGCCCATCTTCGAACCGGTCTGGCAGTTATCCGTCCCCGAAGGACAATTGGTGTCAGCGCCTGATTGGCTTTCGGCTGGCTGTTGTGTCTGAGCCATCGCCATCCCGCAGCCGAGACCGATCGCCAACATGCTGGTCATGAGAACGTGTTTCATAGGAAATCTCCTGTGAAAAGTTCGTCCCTTCGTTGGGTAAACTTGAACCAAAAAACTTTGTTCCGAGATGGCGCTGCGCGACTGCCAAAAATGACAAAGGCCGAGCGCTCTTCAAACCGACAGGGAATTCCGTTCAGTGCGCCGGCTCGCTGACCAGGCTGAATCTCTTGACTTCGCAGTGCTGATCCAAAAGCGAAAGCAAATCCGTCGGCGGGCCGCTACGGTCCGGTCGCGTCCAGCCAATTTCAAATGAGAATACAGGGTCGTGGTGATCCGGGCGCCGCTCCATTCCGACCAGCCGTGCCCGGTAACCGAGCGGCTTGACGATTTCGCCGAGATCGCCGGTCTTTCCCGCCCTCCAGGCGATATCCAGTTCGGCGTGATGGTCGCGGGGAATGCGCACGTCGATCCATTTCAGCACGAGAAGTGTCAACAAGGTTAGCGCCGTCCCAGCCACCCCCAAACCATACTGACCGCCGCCGAACGCCAGTCCGATCGCCGTCATCACCCATAATGTGGCAGCCGTTGTGACTCCGCTGACAAGGTTGCCGCGGCGAAGGATGGCGCCCCCGCCGATAAAGCCGACACCGGTCAGCACGCCAAGCGGAAAGCGCAACACGTCCATGGAGGCAAAGGAATCGGGATTTTTGCCGCCGACTCCCAGCAGCAGATTTGCCTGTGCCATTGTGAGAGCGGCGGCCAATCCTACCAGAATGGTCGTCCTCAATCCTGCCGAATGGCCGCGCGCTTCGCGATCCAATCCTATCAGCGCACCGGCAAGCACGGTCAAAACCAACCGTGCCGCTATATCTTGCCAATCCGGACTAAGGGGCATCGCAATGACCTGGGTTCGAACCCTCGCGGGCACTCAATCCGCAGTCGCACGTTAGGTTCCCAACGACGTCTTGACGGTAAGCCGTGCGATCGATTGGCAGAAGAGATAACGGCGCATGGCGTCAGCCCAGCGAGCATGGACTTAGCGGCGCGGATAACGGATCGGAATCTGCACCACATTCTCCGATCCAGGCAGATCGAACGCCATGGCCAACTGGCGAACGGAGGCCATTTCCACGATCAGTTCTTCGATCGAGAGGTCCGGCAAACCTGTCTTCACCTTCTGCCTCACCCTGGCTGCAAGCTCATGAACCCGCACGGGAACGAAAAGCGGACTGTCATCCAGCAGCTTGCTGATTTCGATCACTACATCGGCGTCGATGTCTTTCGGCAATTCCCGCATGGGCGTCACCTTGGTCTCGAAATGCCCGTCAAGTCTTTCGATCCGGGGCGATCAGGGCACTGCCCATCGGGCGATGGTGGAGGCCAGGCGTGCAGGGCGCAGATCAACAGTCAGATACATTGATCCGCCAGCGCCGGCATGTCACGAAAAAACGTCGGTACGGCAATAACCAAGCGGTTTGAGCTCGCAATCCATCTGCGTCTTGTTTGAAACGCAGCGCCCGCGGCGGTTCTCTCCTGGCAGAGAGGAACAAAAAATATCGTCCGGAATTGAGATTGATAGATCGGAGGATCGAATGTCATGGACAGCAGGGAAGAGCGCATCAAACGGCGTGCCTACGAAATTTGGGAGCGGGAGGGCCGTCCGACTGGGCGCGAGCAGGAGCACTGGGATCAAGCCGTGCAGGAGATAGAGGGAGAAGGTCCGGAGGCCGAACGCGGCCCTACCGTTCCTGACCCGACAGTCAGCGCCGGCTCAAAAAGCTCGAAGGATTGAAGGCTGGCCCGAGCGCCACCCAGGCAACCAAATTCGCGGAGCCTCGTTTGTCGAATATCAGCCAGAGGAGGTTTCGATGAAGAGATCCTTGTCGCTTCTGGTGTTGGCTGCGGCTCTTGCGCTCGGCGCCTGTGATAACAGCATCGAACCGACGAAAGCCAACACCGACGCCGTCAACAAGAACCCGCAGGTCGACCAGGATGCCAGACCCAAGTCGACGACTGGCGGCGACCAGCCGGTTACAGCACCGGAGAGCAAATGAACCCCGTCTCATCTTGCGATACGCCACTGCTGCGCATCGCCTACCTCGGTGGCGGGCCAGAAAGCGGTGCGCCCGTTGTCCTGCTGCATGGTTGGCCGGACGACGCGACCACTTACGCGCGCATTTCGCCGGTCCTGCATGAGGCCGGCTTTCGAACGTTTTCGCCGTGGCTGCGAGGTTTTGGAAGGACATCGTTCCTGTCGAAGGAAACCATGCGATCCGGCGAAATTGCTGCAATGGCGCAGGATGTGCTGGACTTTGCCGACGCGCTTGGCCTCAGCCGCTTTGCTGTCGTCGGGCACGACTGGGGAGCACGGATCTCCTACCTCCTGGCTTCGATTTTTCCCGATCGCATCAGTTGCTGTGCCGCGCTATCGCTCGGCTGGCAACCCGGCAAGCCGGTAACGCCAGCGCCTGAACAGGCGAAAGCATTTTGGTATCAATGGTTCATGGCAACAGCGCGCGGCGCCGAGTTCGTGCGAAAGAATCGCAAGGAATTCGCCAGATTCCAATGGGACAGCTGGAGCCCATTGGGCTGGTTCGACGATGCCATTTTCGATGAAGTGGCTGCATCCTTCGAAAATCCGGATTGGCCTGATGTGACGCTGCATTCCTATCGGGTTCGTTGGGGTGAGGCGGAGCCCGATCCCCGCTACGCGGAGCTGGCCCGCCGGCAAACATCGGTCAAGATCATCACGGTGCCGACCTTGACGCTGCATGGTGGCGACGACCGTGTTGTGCTGACCGCATCGTCGGAAGGGCTGGAGGAGCATTTCAGCGCGCCCTACAAACGCGTGGTCCTGAATGCAGTCGGGCACTTCCCAACACGTGAGGCCCCACACGAGGTTTCGCGACTGTTGGCGAGCTTTCTCGACAGTTACGGCAGGCAATAAAGCGCTTGGCTCGGCAGTCATTCGGCTTCATCGGGCGGCTGGAACCTGATGCATCGCCGCGCATTTCGTCTCCATGGATGGCGGACCGGAACGCCGTCGCGCGATCAATCGGTAGCCAAGGAGAATTCGGATGCAAACTCCAGTCGCAACTGCTGAACACCACCAACTGACCATAGAACCGTTTGCCGGCGCGGTGACGGTGCGATTTTCCGATGCCATAGTCGCGGCTACGGAGCATGCGAAGATACTCAGGGAAGAGGGACATGAGCCGGTGTTCTATATCCCTTTCGAAGACATCTATTTCGAGCTTTTCGAAAAGACAAACACGACAAGCAGCTCACCGCTGAAGGGAACCGCGAGCTATTGGCGTGTCCATGCTGTCGGTGGCTCGGCCGATGACTTCATGTGGACATACGAGACGCCGGATACGGCAGCGCGGGCCATTGCACGTCATGGAGCTTTCGATCCGGAAAAGGCGCGCATCGATATCGACCCGGTGGAGGACAAAAGGCACACGCCACATGTCAGGGAATAGTATCGTTGGACCTCTGGCGGGCATTTGCTAGCGCTCGGAGAATTCCTCATTGAGGATGCGCAAGGCTTCTTCGTATTTGGCTGTCGAGGCCCCAATTTGCCGTGACTGCCAGATGTTGTCTTCGAGGTCAGCGCGTTTTACCGGCAGCGCCAGCGGATTCGATGCAGCCCGCCGTACGAACGTGAAATAGTCCTCGCCGTCTCTGCGCGACATGGCATCGACCGCAGAAGCAATCGACGGTCCAAAGCCGGTCTCTTCCAGCTTGGCTCGAGACCAGCCTTCGCCTTTTTCCAGGACATCATGCAGATAGGCGACGACTTTCTGATCCATCGTCTCGACAGCGTCGACGACACGTCGGCAATGCTCGATATAGGGTTGCCCGGTCTTGTCGCGCTGCGTTGCGTGAACCTCTTCCGCAATCTTGGCCGCTCGATAGAAAATGCTCATCGCCGCTGTCCCGGCCGCTTGTCTAAATGTTGATAAATGGCAGCCATCGGAATTTCTTGTGAGTTCATCTCCACTGCCGAGGCCTTTGTTCCTTGCCTCAAGGATTTCGTCGGAGCGCCGTTCGCCTCACGGATGCGCTCTACCCGCGAATGGCGTCGATCCATGAGGCGGAAACGTCGATGGCTGATGTCGGTTCCTGATGAGGAACGAGTGCCGGCACGGGACGTTCTGATCGATGCCTCCCACGGCAAGGAAAAGCTCGTGAAAGAATCCGACCGGGTACGGATTTCCTGATGTCGATGCCGGGTCTTACATACGGGCCTCTGGGCGACCGCTGCATGCATGTCTGTGTTGACATGCAGCGGCTGTTTGCCGAGCCGTCACAATGGGCAACCCCCTGGATCACTCGCGTCCTGCCTCGCATCGAGAGCTTGGTCGAAAGGAGGGCGCAGCAGACGGTCTTCACGCGCTTCCTGCCTGCCCAGAAGCCGGGGCAGGGTGTCGGCACATGGAAACGCTACTATGAGCGCTGGACCTCGATGACGATCGAAAGTATCGGCGACGAAATGGTCGAACTGTTGCCGGCATTGGCCGCTTATTGCCCGCCGGCCGCGGTCATCGACAAGCACATCTACTCGCCCTGGTTTGAGGGCCGGCTCAGGGCTTTTCTGACGGAGCGCGATATCGACACGCTGGTCATCACCGGCGGCGAAACCGACGTATGCGTTCTGGCCACGGTGCTCGGAGCAATCGATTTCGGGTATCGCGTGGTTCTCGTTACGGACGCGCTGTGCAGTTCTTCCGACGCGACGCATGATGCGCTCCTGACCGTTTATCACCAGCGATTTGCGCAGCAGGTCGAAACGGTCGAGATGGAGATGGTTCTCTCGCACTGGACTTGATGTCGCCGGGCGCAGCCAGCCAGAAGCATCGAGTGCTTCTTCGTGCGGTCTGGGGTACCTATCTATCGAGGGAACGGCAGGCATAGGAACAGACGTGGCGCAACGATCGGGAAGTGCTGATCTTCCACTTCACGGTGGACGCGTGCCGAAATGGCTTGGCGACCGCATGACGCGCCTGGGCGCCGTGATGTGCGAGGCAATCATTCATCACTACGGTCGCAACGAGTTGCTGCGCCGGTTGGCGCACCCGTTCTGGTTCCAATCCTTTGGCGCCGTCATGGGCATGGACTGGCACTCGTCCGGTATCACGACCAGCGTCGTCGGCGCCTTGAAACGCGGTCTGACGCCGCTCTCCGGCGAACTTGGCATTCATGTCTGCGGCGGCCGCGGCACGCATTCGCGCAAGACCCCGCATGAACTTGCAATCATCGGCGAGCGTGTTGGTTTTGATGGAGCGGGCCTGGCAACCGTCAGCCGGCTTGTCGCCAAAGTGGACAGCGCCGCCGTCCAGGATGGCTTCGATCTTTATCTGCATGGGTTCATCGTTACCGATGACGGCGACTGGGTCGTGGTCCAGCAAGGCATGAACGGCGACAGCAAGGTGGCGCGCCGCTATCATTGGCTGTCCGAAGGTTTGAAGAGTTTCGTCGATCAGCCGCACACCGCCATTGAGGGCGCCAACCAAGGCGAGATCGTCAATCTGACCGACCGGCGCGCCGAAGCTTCGCGCCAGGGACAGTTGGATCTGTTGCAGGACCTTGGGCCGGATCGCATCCTCAAGGAGTTCGCCGCATTGGAGCGCGGTGCGGCACCGGCACCGGCACCGGCACCGCAACAGCTGTTGCTGGCGCATCTGATCATGCCAGCTCATCACGACGTGCGCGAAAGCGATGTCATCATGCGTCGGCTGCATGGAAACATGGCGGCCGCCGCCGAACGTGGCCCTGAGGATTTTTCCGAGCTCCTTCTGGTACCAGGTGTTGGTGCGCGCACGGTGCGCGCGCTGGCTCTCGTCGCCGAAGTGGTGCATGGCGCGCCATGCCGTTTTTCCGATCCCGGCCGTTTCTCCCTGGCACATGGCGGCAAGGACAGGCACCCATTCCCTGTGCCGCTAAAGGTCTATGACGAGACCATCGGGGTGCTGAAGTCCGCCGTGCAAAAGGCGAAACTTGGTCATGAAGAAGAAATCGGCGCCTTGAGGCGGTTGGACGACCAGTCGCGGCAGGTCGAGCGATACGTCACCGGCCCCAGCCTGAAGGAAATTGTCGCCGGAGAATTCGACCAGTCGCATCTGCTTGGCGGTCGCAGTGTTTTTGGCTGGGAAGCCGCACCGGACAAGGTGCCGGCGGAGAAGAAGGCGTGACAAGATCGCCCTTGAGCGAGCCCAGGCCGGGTTTTGTCCTTCACGCGTCCAGATCGATCAAAGCGACGCCGAGCTCGGGACGCTTGCGGCGGCGCAAGTGACCGGGCGCTTCCACCAAGGTGATTTCAAGCGTTGGCCGAACGATGCCGTCGAGCAGGTGTCCACCCCGGGTGGTGCCGTCGCTCAATCCGAGCACCGCGTGGATGTGCAGGCTAGGCTTGCCATTGTCGCCCAGCGCTACGTCGCCGATCGCACTCAGAACCTCGCATTGTTCGTCGATCGGGATTTTGCGATAGGTCTTCGCATTCGGATCAAACCAGCCCACGGTGGCTCTTTCGAAAGCCCCTATGGCGGTCAAGGACGCACTGCCGACTTTCTGATCGACCGCAAAGGCGGTCAGCGCGGCGAACGCTTCCTCGCCGGGGTCGAGCACCACGACGAATGTCCTTTGTCCGCTGATCTCGTTGACGAGCTGCGATTTCATGCCGGCACTCCCCGTCGCGTTGAGCCTTGTCGGGCTGAGCGGCTTCGTCCAGGTCAATGAACTCGGTGTTCGGCATTCCGCTTCCGTGTTGCTGCAGCTTTCTTTGCCGATTCCGATCGGCTAGCGGCTGACCGTGACGCGGATGCCTTGCCCCCGCTTTTGCCGCCCTTATGCGCCGCGGGATTGCCGGTATGTTTGCCGCGCCCGGAGCCGCCTTCCTTCTTGCCGCCGGCATCGTCCTTGTTGACGGTCGCCCATGCCCGCCTTTCGGCTTCCTGCTCGGAGACCCCGCGCTTCTCATAACCTTCCGCAATATGATCGGCTTTGCGTTCCTGCTTGTCGGTGTATTTCGACTTGTCGCCTCGTGGCATGACTGTTTCTCCTGTTCTGTAGAGTCTGACCGGAAACGGAAAGACAGCGCGGGAGTTCCAATCGGAATTCGGAAACAACCCGATCTCACGAAACTGCCCGGTCATGGCATGCGGAGATTCGCATAGCTGCGGACCGGGCGGGACAGATGCTTTTTGCCATTCCTTGGCCAGAATATGAAACCGGGAAAACTATCCTGTTCACCATACCGCCGTGCCCGGTTGACGCGGTCCACAGCACTGGAGACAACGCCGGCCCCCAAACGAACGTTCCGGCGAGTTCCAATGGAGCGAGGAGTTCCAATCGGAAATTCGCAACATGCACGCAAGGCGTGGAACTATCGCCCGCCGGGCTTTGGTTTGGGAGACCGCAGCAGCAAGGCGAGAGGAACAAACAGGGCGGCCGCGATTGCGCAGTACCGAAAGACGTCGACATAGGCGAGCAGCGAAGCCTGGCGCGCAATCAACTGCCCGACCCAGCCGATCGCCTGCTGCTTCGCTTCGACCATCGGTGAGCCCTGAGCGACGAAGTGCTCGGTCACCTGACGCAGCACCTGTTGATAGGCAGGTGACGATTGCGCGGTATGGCTGACAAGGTTCGATTGATGCAGCTGCGCGTTTTGAGCGATCACGGTGTTGGACAATGACACGCCGATGCTGCCGCCGATGTTGCGGGCAACGTTGATCAGCGCCGACGCCTGGTTGGTCTGCTGCGGAGCGAGACCGACGTAAGCCGCAGTCGAAATGGGGATGAACAGGAACGGCAGGCCGATCATCAGGAAGATGCGCGCAAAGGCAAAGAAGCGGAAGCTGGCATCCGGGGTGAGCGACGTCATATGCCACAGGGCGACCACCACAACCGACATGCCCATCATGATCAAATATTTGGGCTGAACGAAGCCGGCGGCAAATCCGGAAATCGGCATCAGCATCAGCATGGCGATGCCGCCCGGCATCATCGAAAGGCCCGACAGGGTCGCCGTGTAGTCGAAGGCGGTCTGTTGCAGCTGCGGCATCAACTGCGTGGTGCTGAACAGCACGGCGCCGACCGCCATCATCACCAGGAATGACATGCCGAACTGACGGCTGAACAGCAGGCGGATATCGACGATCGGATCGCGGTGGCTGAATTCCCATGGGATGAGCAGCAGGAACGAGATCACCGAAATCACCGCGAAAGTCAAGATGAAACCCGATGCGAACCAGTCGTTGCGCTGACCTTCATCAAGGAAGATTTCCAGGCAGCCAAGCGCGGTCGCCACCAGGATGAACCCGACCCAGTCGATCCTGAGGCCGCCTTGCAATCGCTCCTGGCGTTCGCGCTCGAGCACGTCCGGTTCGACGACCAGCCACTGCACCAAAGCGAGCGACATGATGCCGAACGGCACGTTGATGAAGAAAATCCAGTGCCAGGAGAAATGGTCGGTCAGCCAGCCGCCGATGGTCGGCCCGACCGTCGGTGCGACGATGACGGCTATGCCGTAGAGGGCGAACGCCTGGGAACGCTTTTCGGGTGGAAAGGTGTCGGCAAGGATGGATTGTTCGCTCGGCGCCATGCCGCCGCCGCCGAGGCCCTGCAGGACCCTGAACAGGATGAGCAATTCCAGATTTGGCGCCAGTCCGCACAGCAGCGATGCGGTGGTGAAGATCGCCACGCACAGCATGTAGTAGCGCTTGCGGCCGATCACGCTGGCCAGCCAGCCGCTGACCGGGATGATCACGGAATTCGCGACCAGATAGGTGGTGATCACCCAGGTGCTTTCGTCCATCCCGGCCGCAAGGCTGCCGGCGATGTTGCGTAACGCTACGTTGGCGATCGAGGTGTCCAGAACCAGCATGAAGGTCGCGATCGAGACGACAATCGCGATCAGCCATGGATTGCGCCCGCCAGCAGCCGACCGGCTTTCGCTTTGGGCGCCGACCATTTCGCCACTCATCGTACCTTGACTGTCGGCACCACCGACAGGCCCGGACCCAGCAGCACGCCGGGCGGTTTATCGAAGACGATCTTCACCGGCACGCGCTGCACCACCTTGACGAAGTTGCCGGTGGCATTCTCGGCCGGCAGCAGGCTGAAGGCGGTGCCGCTGCCTGCCTGGATGCTGTCGACGCGGCCATGGAAGGATCTTTCCGGATAGGCGTCGATATCGATGTCGACCGGCTGTCCCGGCCGCATCAGATCGAGCTGGGTTTCCTTGAAGTTGGCCTTCACCCAGACCTCGTCGGGAACAAACATCATCAGCACCTGGCCGGGCTGGGCATAGGTGCCCTTGGCAACCGAAATGCTGGTTGCCCGTCCGGCAACAGGTGCCGTGATGGTCGTGCGCGACAGCGTGGTGCGCGCTTGGTCCTGGTTGGCCTTGGCCTGATCTAGCTTGGCTTCGGCGCTCTTGGTCTGTGCCTGCAAGACCGTGACCTGGCTTTTTGCGGCAGCCAGATTGGCCTCAGCGCTGTCGAGAGCAGCCTGGTCCTGGCGCAGCGTCGACGCGGCCTGCTGTGCCTGCTGCTGGGTGGCCGTGCCGTTGGCCAGAAGTTCACGGTTGCGCTGGTCCTCGGCCTTGGCGAAATCGAGTGCTGCCTGGGCCTGTGCCATCTGCTTCTGCGCTTCGTCGATCTTTGCGTTTTGTGCTTCGATCTGAGCCTCGACGTCGACAATGTCGGCCTGCGCCGAGCCCACGCCGGCATCGGCCTGTTTGAGGGCGGCCTGATAGTCGCTGTCGTCGATGCGCAACAGGACGTCGCCCGCCTTGACGGGTTGGTTGTCGGTCACCGCGAGGTCGGTGATACGTCCCGATATCTCGGCGCCGATGGTTATCGTGCGGGCGTCGATGAAGGCATCATCCGTGGATTCATACTGGCGAGCATTCAGCCACCACATGATCAGTCCCACGGCGGCCAGCAACAGCACGATCAGGATTGCAGCGGACACGTAAGGATGCCGCCGGGGGGAACTCAGGAGGCTGGGCTGCCTTGGTTCGCCGGCCTCCTGGTCGCCGGCCTTTTTTTTACGCGGTTCGCGATCGGAAGACTTGGTCCGCGCCGCATCTTTCCTTCTTTCTGGCGAGGCCTCCGATCTGGCCTTGCTCGAAGTGCCGCGCGTATCTCCGGTTTCGGATTCTTTGGTTTGCGTTTTCGCGTCCACAGGAAAACTCTCAAGCAAAGGCGCCGCCCGCTCTTGATTCAAGTCAACGACAGCTGTCCACAAAGGTTCCTGACAGGGCTGGCAGAGGTAGTTTGCCTTCGGCAGGGGGAAACGCCTTGACCAATCAGCCGACAGCGAACCTGACCACCGCGATGAGGATTACGATGCCGACCAGGCCTGCGACGAAGATGATCCGGCGTGTGCGGGTTCGCAGGATGATCTCACCTTGCCGCGCCTGCTCAGCCGAAAAGACGGGGCCTTCATCACCATCTTGATCGCTGCGTCGATCGCTCCGATCACTGCTCATGATCGTCTCCTTCCTTGGAACCTGTCGAGGACAACCACCGCCCTGCGGCTCAAGTTCCGCATGACCGCCTCTGCAAGAGCAGCGATCACAGCGACGTGAGGAGGGAACTTTGTTTCCCGCGAGCAGTTTGGTCCGCTTGAGACCTCAGCCAGCCGGAAGCCAGCCATGTCCAATTCCACAAATCCCAGCGGCCTGAGCAGACGCTCCTTCATGACGGGCTCTGTTTCGGCAGCAGCGGCAATGCCGCTCATAGCCACGTCGACAAAAGCCGCCGAGCCGCCGACTGCCAAAGCGGCCGCGCCGCGCGATCTGTCGACGATTTCGATGCGGATCAACAAGCAGGCCTACACCCTCGCGCTCGACAATCGCACGAGCCTGCTTGACGCACTGCGCGATCATGTTGGCCTGACGGGCACCAAGAAAGGTTGCGATCACGGTCAGTGCGGCGCCTGCACCGTTCTTGTCGATGGGAAGCGGGTGCTCTCCTGCCTGAGCTTCGCCGTCATGAACCAAGGCCGCGAGGTCACGACCGTGGAAGGCCTGGCTTCAGCTGACGGAGAGTTGCATCCGGTGCAGCAGGCCTTTGTCGACCATGATGCCTTTCAATGCGGCTACTGCACGCCGGGCCAGATCATGTCCGCCATCGGCTGCATCAACGAAGGCCATGCCGGGTCGGACAATGACATCCGCGAGTATATGAGCGGCAATCTGTGCCGATGCGCTGCCTACCCCAACATCGTCGCGGCGATCGTTCAGGCACGCGACGAGATCAGGAGGGCCTAGGATGCATCCTTTCGTCTATGAAAGACCAACGAGCGTTTCGGTGGCGATCGCCATGGCGTCCCACCTCGACGCCAGGCATGTTGCGCCGACACAGGCCAATACCCAGTTCATCGCCGGCGGCACCAATCTGGCCGACTACATGAAGCTTGGCGTCGCGCAGCCTGAGCGACTGCTCGACCTCAACAATCTTGCCGAGCCTGCCCTGCGGCGGATCAGGGTAAGCGATGATACCATCCGGTTCGGGGCGCTGGTCCGCATGGGCGAAGCAGCTGATAACAACAACGTCAGGCATCGTTGTCCGCTCCTTGCCGACAGCCTGAAATTCGCCGCCAGCGGCCAGCTTCGCAACATGGCCAGCCTTGCCGGCAATGTGCTGCAGCGAACGCGCTGCGAGTATTTTCGTGAAACCTCCTGGCCGTGCAACAAGCGTGAGCCCGGTTCCGGCTGTGCCGCGATGGAAGGGGTAAACCGCCAGCATGCCGTGCTCGGCACCAGCGATGCCTGCATCGCTACCTATCACGGCGATTTCGCCCAAGCCCTGATTGCTCTCGATGCGGTCGTCGAGGTGGAGGGACGGCATGGTCCGCGCAAGATCCCGTTCGCCAGACTGCATCGGCTTCCCGGCGACACGCCCGACATCGAGACGGATCTGGCCGCCGATGAAGTCATCGTCGCCATCGATGTTCCGCTCGAGGCATGGAGCCGTCGCTCGCACTACCTGAAGATACGCGATCGCGAATCCTATGCGTTCGCGCTGGCCTCGGCGGCGGTTGCGCTGGACATGGATGGAGACACTGTCAGGCACGCGCGTATCGCGCTGGGTGGCGTCGCGACCGTGCCATGGCGTGCGAGGGCGGCGGAGGACGCGCTTCAAGGCAAGGTGTTGGAAGAGGATGTGGCCGAAACGGCCGCAGCCGCCGCTTTCGCCGATGCCAAACCGCGAGAACACAACGCGTTCAAGGTACCGCTCGGCAAGCGCACGCTGGTGCGAGCGTTGCTCGAAACCCGCGACATGAAGGTCTGAGCCATGAACCAAGCCGCGCCAGTTCCAAAAGAAAACCAAGGCGAACCGGTTGTCCGTATCGACGCCCTCCTGAAGGTTACCGGACAGGCCAGCTATCCGGCCGACATCGCCACAGCCAATGTCGCTTATGGTGCTCTTGCCACCAGCAGCATCGCTCGGGGCAAGGTTTCCAAACTCCATACGGATGACGCCAGGGCCGTGCCCGGAGTGCTGGACATCATGACCTACGGCGACATGGACAAGACCGATACGCCGAAATTTGGCAACACTGGTGCAAGCTCCATCGCGCCCTTGCACGACAAGACAATTTTCCACGACGGCCAGATCATCGCAATGGTTGTTGCCGAGACATTCGAGGCGGCGGAAGAAGCGGCGATGTTGATCCGTGCCGATTACGAAGACGACCCGCCCAGCGCCAGCTTCGATTCCAAAGGCGCGAAGGTGGAACCGGCGGCCGGCAAGAGCCCGATGTTGAAGGAGGATGTCAAAGCCGGCGACTTCGACACCGCCTATGCATCCGCTGCCGTCAAGATCGACCAGAAATACTCGACGCCGACACAACATCACAATCCGATCGAATTGTTTTCGACCACGGCGATGTGGCAAGGCGATCAACTCACCGTCCATGAGCCAAGCCAGAATGTCACCGGCTGGAAAATCGAACTCGCCCGGCAGTTGAAGATCGATCCAGCCAATGTGCGGATTGTCAGCCCTTACGTAGGTGGCGCCTTCGGCTCCAAGGGGCCGATGACCGCTCGCACGGCAATTGTCGCGGTTGCGGCGCAGCGTGTTGGACGGCCGGTACGCTGCGTCGTCAACCGGATGCAGGCTTTCAACACCCAGACCTATCGCGCCGAGACTCGGCATCGAATCCGCATAGGCGCCGGCAAGGACGGCCGCATCACGGCGTTCGGACATGAGGGCTGGGAGGTGACATCACGCCCTGACTCTTATGTCGTCGGCGGCACGTCAGCCACCGGCCGCATGTACAACTATGGCTCGGTGCTCACTCACGTCTCGCTCGTCCATGCCGATCGCAACACACCGGGCTACATGCGCTCGCCGCCCGAGACGCCCTATGTCTACGCGCTCGAAAACGCCATGGACGAAATGGCCGTGGCGCTCGGGATGGATCCCGTCGAGTTTCGGCGTGTCAACGAGCCTGAAAAAGAGCCGATCGGCGGCAAGCCGTTCTCCAGCCGGTCGCTGGTCAAATGCTATGACCAGGCTGCGCAAGCCTTCGGCTGGTCGAAGCGCGATGCCGCGGTTGGGTCGATGCGCGACGGCGACTGGCTGGTCGGCATGGGTTGCGCGACCGCCATCTATCCAACGGCCAGCGCGCCATGCGCGGCCCGTGTCCGCCTGACGGCCGATGGCCAGGTTCGCGTTCAGTGTGGCTCGCATGAGATCGGCACCGGTGTGCGCACCGTGGCAGGCCAGATGGCGGCTGAACGTCTTGGGATAGGGATGGACAAGGTCAGCGTCGAGATGGGCGACAGCGCCTTGCCGCCGGCGCCGGTCTCGGGCGGCTCGATTTCAACGGCCAGCGTCTGCTCGGCGGTTCTGAAGGCCTGTGACGCCGTGCGCGGAAAACTTTTCGCGGCAGCCGTTGCTGGAGACGGGCCATTGGCTGGTTCCGGCAATGCCAAGCTGGAAATGGAGCGAGAGAAAATCGTGGCCAGCGGCGGCAAATCCGCCAAGCTGTCGGATGTCTTCAAGGCGATGCAGATCGGCGCCATAGAAGAATACGCCGAATTTGCGCCAAAGGGTTCGACGCCGGAAGCACTGAAGAAACTTTATGCCGGGCAGGCGGAATTCCACGGCGGCGATCAGGACAAGGATTCGGTGAAATATGCCTTTGGCGCCGAGTTCGTCGAAGTCCGCATCAACAGTTACACACGCGAAATTCGGGTGCCGCGCATCGTCGGTGCCTTTGCCGCGGGGCGTATCATGAACACGCGCACCGCGCGCAGCCAACTGATGGGCGGCATGATCTGGGGTATTGGCCAGGCCCTTCACGAGGCGACGGAAATCGACCGGCGCAACGCCCGTTATGTCAATCGTGACCTGCAAGATTATCTGGTGCCGGTCAACGCGGACATCAAACAGGTCGACGTCATCCTTGTTCCGGAGGTCGACCTGGACGTCAACCCAGCCGGCGTCAAGGGATTGGGCGAACTTGGCAATGTCGGGACGGCGGCGGCCGTGGCCAGCGCCGTATACCATGCCACTGGCAAGCGCATTCGCGATCTGCCGATCAGGATAGACCAACTGATCATTTGAGGTTTTTGAACACTGGCTATTCCTCCGGCGCCGTGGCGGGTGCCGTATATCGCCGCCGAACCGCGTCGAGCACGCGCTTGCGGCTTTCCTCGGCTGAAAGCGTTTCGTCCTTTTCCGCCTCGGCCGTTTCCCGTGCCAGCTCCTTGTCCCTGATCTGCTGGCGGAACCATTTGGAGTAGTCGCCGGCGCGCAGGTGAAACTCCCAGGTCTTGTCGTCTATGCCTTCGGCCATCTGGACGAAAATCATCAGATTGTGGGCCCTGAGATTCATCGCGTCGTCGGGACCGTGGAAATAGAAGCTGCCCGCCTCATCGAGTTGCCCCTCGGCATATTTGCGGCTGTGCCGCTTGAGCGACTGGCGCGGCTCGATCACCTTGACCATGGCAAGTTTTTTGCCTTTCTGCGGCCGCCAGAACAACACGCGATCGCCCTTGGGCGTGGAAATCTCCTTTGGCGGCTCGATGCCGGCCTCTTTGCAGAAGACCTTGACGACGTCCTTCGCCTTGGGGCCAAGCGCAATGATGGCCGTAACCAGGCGCAAGGCGTCGGTCGAGATCGCTTCCGGATGAACGGTGATCAGGATCGTGCCCGGCAATTCCAATGACAGGACCGTCCGCGTATCATCGCGCCGCTTGGGCAGGAGATGGTGTGCTTCGTCGATGACGAGCCAATGCGGTCTCGCGGTGCGACGGCGGAAACTGCTGAGGCCAGGCAGCAGGTCGGCAAAGAAATCCGGCCGCTCATTGACGCGCAGGGCCAGTCCATTGACGACGATGTTGCTATCGGCCTTGGCGATCAGATCCAATACTTGCGCCTTTGTCGGCGCGCTGGAGCCGTCTCCCAGCCGAACGGCGCCTTCGAGACCGTCATAATCGCCCTCGGGATCTAAGACGCAGAACTGAAACCGGCTCTCGACGAAGCGCTCCGTCAGCGCGGTGGCCAGGGTGGATTTGCCGATGCCCGAACTGCCGGCGATGAGGACCGTATCGGTTGGCGACAAATAGATCTCGTCGCCGCCGGCTGATCCGAGAACGATGCCGTCATGGCGCCTCGGCACGATCTCATGATCGCGCTTGATCAGTTTGTCGACCAGTTCCTCCACGCCCTTTCCACGGGCGCCACGCATGACCAGATCGGCGGTGATCTTGACGGCGGGAATTGCATTGTCGACGGCGACGCTGCAGCCACATGCCTGCAGGAAGGCATGATCGTTCTCGGCGTCGCCGACACCCACCACATTGTGTGGTGACAGCCGAAGATCCTGCAGTGCCGCGGTCAGTCCGGTGGCTTTGTTGATGCCGCTCGGCAGGATCATCACCGCGCCCTTGTTGAAGATGATTTCCAGCTCCAGCCCCAGTTTCTTGATGACCTCGAGCACGGTGGCCTGATGGGGCTCCCAGGTAGCGACGATCGATCGCCCGACCGAAAGCGGCTTGACGCCATGCTTCTTCAGCTTGGCGACGAATTTGGGTTCCGGCGATGGCGAAATCACCCGTTCTTCCTCGCTGGCCGGTGTGTAGATCAGCGCTCCATTCTCGGCGACGACCTTGTCGAACAGGCCGATTTCGGGAAAGACGCGCTTCAAATCGGGCAGTTCGCGCCCGGTGACCAGAACCAGCTTGCGGCCACTTTTCTTGAACTGCTCAAGAGCAACGAGCGTTTTCGTGGCGACGATTCCGTCATGAGCCAGTGTGCCGTCATAGTCCGTCGCCAACGCAATGAAATACATTCTGCCGACCTCTCACAGTTCCGGTTCGCGTTCCGGTTAGAACGTGTGATCGAGACAAAGGCTCCCACCGGAAGTGGATCGCAGGGTTTCGAAAAAAGGGGTGACGGTTTCGCCCCGGAAATCAGGAACTCCTCCGGTACCGGCACGTTGACCAGCAAGCCGGGATTTAGTCCCGGCTTTCGCGGGTGGCGGGCAAGCCGCCGCCTAAGTCAACCTTCAGAACAATGAAAGGCAAGGCCATGGGCTTCTTTTCGAAGGATATCAAAACACTCGACGATCTCTTCGTTCACACGCTGCGCGACATCTATTATGCCGAAAGGCAGATCGAGAAAGCGCTGCCGAAGATGATCGGCAAGGCAACCGACCCGCAATTGAAAGCCGGATTCGAAAAACACCTTGAGCAGACCAGGGGCCATGTAGAGCGCGTGGAACAGGTGTTCGAGTTGCATGGCGTCAAGGCCAAGGAGGTCAACTGCCCGGCGATCGACGGCATTCTCGAGGAAGCCGACGACGTAAGCGGCGACGTCGACGACAAGGACGTTCTCGATGCGGCGCTGATAGCCTCGGCACAGGCCGTCGAGCACTACGAGATGACCCGCTATGGCACGCTCATCGCCTGGGCCAAGCAGCTTGGCCGCAGCGATTGCGCCAACGTACTGGCCAAGAACCTGAAGGAAGAACAGGCGACCGATCGCAAGCTCACCGAAATAGCGGAAAGCAAGATCAACCTGCAGGCAGCCGAATGAGCCTACTCAAGTCGGCCGGCCAGCGCACCGGCTGGCTGGCCGATCCAAATAGCCAACTACTAGCGCGCCGGGTCGACTCCCAAGGCCGCCGATTGCTGCCTCAGTGTTTCGTTATCGTCGTGCGGCACCTGTCGGGCAGGTTCCGCAATTTCCTTGCAGATACGGTACGCTACATAGGCAAGCGTCACTGTGAAAAGCAGACGAACCATCCATCTCGCTCCCTGGCCATCATACGTTCAATCTCGGCTGTCCTCATGTCAGTAGCCGCCGATCACCGGCAATATCTCGCCGGTGATGTAGCTCGAGCACTGCGGCGAGGCGAGGAATACATAGGCGGGTGCGAGTTCTTCCGGCTGTGCAGGCCGTTTCATCGGCGTGTCCGCACCGAATTTCGAGACGTCGTCGGCTTCCTTGTCCGACGGGTTGAGCGGCGTCCACACCGGGCCTGGTGCAACTGCGTTCACCCGGATGCCCTTGCCGATAAGGTTGCCCGAAAGCGCGCGCGTAAATGCGTGAATGCCGCCCTTGGTCATCGAATAGTCGATGAGTTGCCTTGAACCGTCGATGCCGGTTACGGAACCGGTGTTGATGACGGCCGAGCCCGGTTTCATGTGCGGCACGGCTTCCTGCGCCATATGAAAATAGCCGTAGAGATTGGTCTTCAGCGTCGTGTCGAAATGTGCCTCTGTCAGCTCGCCGAAGTCGCTGGAATGGATCTGGAAAGCAGCGTTGTTGACCAGCACATCGATGCGACCGAATTTCTGCACCGTGACCGCCACCGCGTTATGGCAATGCTCGCGTTCACTGACATCGGCTTTTATCAGAATACAGCGCCGCCCCTCTTTTTCGACGGCGGCCTTGGTCTCTTCGGCGTCCTTGTCCTCGGCCAGATAGACGATCGCAATGTCCGCGCCCTCGCGGGCAAACAGGACAGCCACCGAGCGGCCGATGCCGGAATCGCCGCCCGTGATGAGCGCTACCTTGTCGTCGAGTTTTTTCGACCCCAGGTAATACGGCGCATCGTAGAGGGGAGCGGGCTCGATCGCCCATTCATGCCCCGGCTTGGGCTGATGTTGCTCGGGAAAGGGCGGCTCCGGATATCTGCGGGCGCCGGCTTGCATTGCGTGTTGGATCTTGCCTTTGCCCCTGGCTTTGTCCTTGGCATCAATGCCGCGCTGGATATGCCGTTGCTTGGCGGCTTCACCCGATGTCTGCGACTTCATCTGCATGGTTGTCTCCTCGGCTTGAAGAGGGAACAACGCATGATGGACAAAAAAGTTTGCGGAAAGACATGGGTACCACTTTTGGCCCGAAGCAGCCGCCCGCGCCGTCGTATTATTTCGTGACTCAACCTTTTCGGAACCTTCCCTCGCACGGCGCGTTTTGGCGCCTGTATTCGCAAAGCCTCATACAAAAAGCGGATCGGTGGGAGGCAAACACGGGTGGGGAGGAGTGTTGCCATGTCGAAGC
The DNA here is from genome assembly GCF_040320745.1 of Mesorhizobium sp. M0621. Classification (NCBI taxonomy): domain Bacteria; kingdom Pseudomonadati; phylum Pseudomonadota; class Alphaproteobacteria; order Hyphomicrobiales; family Phyllobacteriaceae; genus Mesorhizobium; species Mesorhizobium sp. M0621. Next base: position 133,802 of record NZ_JAMYQF010000008.1, read on the forward strand.
GAGAAATAGGAATATCTTCGGCCCTGGATCGGCGTATCGCTGACCTCAAGGCCAGGATGCAGGACAACCGGATCACGGAATATGAAATGAAGACCTTTCAGAAAGTGGCTTCCATCATGGGAGGCGGCGAAGGCTCCCTGCGCCTTGATGCCGACGACCTGATCGCGGCATCTTTTGTCGTCGACACGCTGAGTGAACCAACGCTCAACTGACGGCGGACGGCCTGGCTTCGAGCGCCGCCTGCCCTTGCTCAGCCAACAGCTTGGTCCAAATCTTCAAGCTGGGACACAGGACAGCCGCTTTTCGGCGGCTGTCCCTTCGGCGGCTTTTGACCGCGCTATGCCGCCCGATATCGAATTGGAGGTAAAGTCTTATCAATTTGTTTGCGTTGGGTCGTCATAGTAGCGGCGGCTAACGGAGTTGAATGCGATGAAGCTCGATCTATCTCCGGCGAGCTGGGGCAGGGTGATCGCTGTCACCATGGTCGGTACGGCATTCTTCATTGCCGTGGCGTTCTTCGTCGATTCTTTCAACTTCCCCTATCTTTCGCCCGAGGCAGTGTGGCGGGCGCAGATGACCGACCTGATGCTGCCTTTGGTGCTGGGCGGCTCGTTTCTGTTTTTCCTCATGTGGAAGATCCGCCAGCTGGCCATCGCGCAGCGCGACCTCGGCGTCATTGCCGCGACCGACAGCCTGACGGCGGTGCTGAACCGCGGTGCCTTCTCGATGCTGGTCGAGGCCTATCTCGAGCAGACCCGCAAGCAGGAGCAGACCCGTTCGGGGGCGCTGCTGATCATCGACGCCGACCACTTCAAATCGATCAACGACCGCCTGGGCCATGACTGCGGCGATCAGGCGCTCAAGCTGATAGCGCAGGCGATCAAGGGACAACTGCGTGGCGGCGACATTGTCGGCCGCATCGGTGGTGAAGAATTCGGCGTGTTTCTGCCCGGCGTGGATCCCTCGCAATCCTGGGTGGTTGCCGAAAGCATCCGCCGGCGCATCAGGGAGATGGACTTCTCGCCCGGTGGCAGGCCTTGCCCGCTGTCCGTCAGCATCGGCGGCACGAGCTTTACCGGCCCGATCACCTATGAGGAGATCTTCTCCGCCGCCGACAGAAGGCTCTACACGGCCAAGTCGAACGGGCGCGATCAGGTCAGCTTCGATCCGGCGGGGGCTACTCCGGCGCCTCTGCCCAGCGTCGCCACGGTGCATTGACAAAGGTCTGATCAAAAGCGGTCATTGCAACCTTAGACCGTCGCGTCCTGTAGGCACGAAAACCCTCGGCATTCCCGCAACACGCTGATTTGTACAAGCTGTTGCGCGGAGGGCGCTTTCGCTTTGCCGACATCACGCTAAAGGTAGTGTCCGGTGCCCCATCGGGGCTGGATGGATCGGGCAGGGCCTTCTTCGCATGACATTGATGGGCGCGGCGGCACTGCTGATCCTGGTCCTGACTTACGCCGGTGTCGCCGTTGGCCGCATCCCCGGCCTGCGCCTCGACCGGGCAGGGATCGCGCTGCTCGGCGGAGCCGCGATGATCGCCGTCGGCGCGCTCAGCATGGAGGATGCCTACCGGGCGATCAATTTCGACACCATCACGCTTTTGCTCGGCATGATGATCGTGGTGGCCCATCTGAAAGTGTCGGGCGCCTTTCGCGGCCTTGGCGCCATCGCCATCGAGCACGCGCACGCGCCCTTCATGCTTTTGGTGATGGTGACGCTGTTGACCGGCGTGCTGTCGGCCTTCCTGGTCAACGACGCCATCTGCCTTGTCATGGCGCCGATCGTCGTCCACGTCACCCGCATCATCAAGCGCAACCCGATCCCCTATCTGATCGCCACCGCCACCGCCTCGAATTGCGGCAGCGTCGCCACCATCACCGGCAATCCGCAAAACATGGTCATCGGTGCGCTGTCGGGCATTTCCTATCCGGCCTTTTCGGCGGCACTCGCTCCGGTCGCCCTGTTCGGCCTCGTCGCGGTCGTTGTCATCATCCGCATCGTCTACCGGGCCGAATTCGCCCGCACGGTACAACTGATGCCCGAGGTCTCGCGTGGCCGCATGCATAAGAGGCAGGTGCTGAAGGCGGTGGTGGTCTGCATCGGACTGGCAATTGCCTTCTTCGCCGGCGTGCCCGTCGCCAAGGCAGCACTCATCGGCGGCGCCATCCTCTTGCTCACCCGTGCCATCAAGCCGGAACGCATCTACCGCGAAATCGACGGTCCGCTGCTGTTCATGTTCGCTGGGCTGTTCGTGGTCGTCGCCGGCGCCGAAAAGACGCTGCTGACATCAGACATGATCGCCTCGGCAAAGAACCTTGGGCTGGACGATATCTGGCGCCTGTCCGGCTTCACCGCGGTGCTCTCCAACATCATGAGCAATGTCCCGGCCGTGCTGGCGCTGCGGCCCTTCATACCCGGCCTCGAAAATCCCGAGCGCGCCTGGCTGGTCGTCGCCATGAGTTCGACGCTGGCCGGCAATTTCACGCTGCTTGGCTCGGTCGCCAACCTGATCGTCGCCGAACAGGCACGGGCCGCCGGTACGCCGCTGTCGTTCGGCGCCTTCTTCAAGGTCGGCTTGCCGTTGACTGTGATAACGCTTGGCGTGGGCACGGCATGGCTGGCGTTTGGGTTCTAGAGCAATCCCAGGAAAAGTGTGAAACGGTTTTCCCGGGAAAGCGCATAGCGCTTTCCCTTGGGATTGCGTCAAAACAAAGAGTTAGACCTGGGTGCTTGAAATGCGCGCCCGCACAAGCGTCGCGGCGGCGTGCCCTGCCGCCCGGATATAATCGGGGTTGTGGTGGATCAGCATGCTCGAAAAGGCGCCGTCCATGAGCAGCACGATCTCGCGCGCCAGCATGTGCGGCGCCGTGACGCCGCGGGCCGACAGTTCGGCGGCGAGCCATTTTTCGAAATTTGTCTTGTGCCGCGATCCGGCCTTGACCGCCGGGTGTCCAGGCATCGAGGCAAGCTCCGCGGCCGTGCGCAGGAAGCCGCATCCTTTCCATTTCGGATGGCGAGCGGCCCTCGCCAGATTGGTGAAGATCGCCTCGACCTTGCGATCCGCGCCGCCTTCGGCGGCATCGAACCAGCCAGCCATCCGCTTCAGGTTGGGTTGGTCGCGGCCATCGAGATAGGCGGCGATGAGGTCGTCCTTGCTCTTGAAATGGTAGTAGAGCGTCCGCTTGGTGAGGCCCGCCTCCTCGGCAACGGCATCGACGCTGACGCGACCGATTCCTTCGGCATAAAAGAGTCTGGTCGCGGCATCGACGATGCGTTTGCGGGTGGGGCTCTGTGCGTCAGGCATGAGCTTAGGTATACCGACTAGTGAATATACACAAGCGGGAAAGGGCATAGTCTTCCGGCTCAAGAGCATTATGGAGAAGGAAGAGCCAATGACCGATCTTGTCCTCAACGAGACCAGCGATGGGATTGCCATCCTTACCCTCAACCGGCCGGAGAAACTCAACGCGCTGAACTATGCCCTGATCGATCGCCTGCTTGCGATCCTCGACGACATCGAAGTCGATGACGACGTTCGGGCGGTCATTCTTACCGGGGCAGGGGAGCGCGCGTTTTCGGCGGGCGGCGACATCCACGAGTTCTCGGCCAGTGTGGCGCTTGGCGTCGACGTCGCGATGCGTGACTTCGTCATGCGCGGGCAGCGGCTGACGGCGAGGCTGGAAGCCTTCCGCAAACCCGTCATCGCCGCCGTCAACGGCATCGCCTTTGGTGGCGGCTGCGAAATCACCGAGGCCGTGTCGCTCGCCATCGCCAGTGACCGTGCCCTGTTCGGCAAGCCGGAAATCAACCTGGCGATGCCGCCGACCTTTGGTGGAACGCAGCGCTTGCCCAGGCTCGCCGGGCGCAAGCGGGCGCTCGAACTGCTTTTGACCGGCGACTGGTTTCCGCCGCCGCGGGCGCTTGAGCTGGGTCTCGTCAACGAAGTCGTGCCACATGCCGAGTTGATGCCGGCCGCAATCGCCTTGGCAAGACGTATCCTGCGGCACTCCGATCTGGCGATCGCCAGCATCCTCACGGCGGTGAGGCGCGGCCTCGACCAGAGCATCGCGGAAGGCCTGCTGGTCGAGGCCGAGCAGTTCGCCCGCATGGCCTCGACAGCCGATTTGCGCGAAGGGCTCGATGCCTGGATCCAGCGGCGCGAGCCCCGCTATGACGGCTCGTGGACGCATATCGCGCGCCCCGACGAGGCCAGGCGGACCTCGTTGACGCAGAATCAGGGCGCCACCACCAAGCGGCCTTTCATGTTGGGGTGAAAGCGGCAGAAATAGTCGATCGATTCAGCCGCCTTCAATGTCAGGCTTGCGGATTTCTTCGGCGGGATCATCACCTCCCAGCCACCTTTCACGGTGGCCGTGTGGGCGAACACATCCTTGTTCACCCACTCGATCGTATCGCCGACCTTCGCCTCGACGGTGGCCGGCGAGAACACCAGTTTGTCGATGGTGACCTGGATGGTTTCAGCTCGCGCCGGAACGATACCGACGACCAGCATCAACGCAATCCACGGAGGGCGTTTCGGCATGCACCCGGTCCTTACTTCAGCATGCCGGCGACGTGTTCGGCATGCTGCTCATGGCCCTGGAAAATCTTCAGCCCGGTTTCCAGCAGGCTCTTCAATTCGGCATTCTGCGCCGACGGGATGAGCAGCGTTTCAAGAGCGCCGTCGACCTGCTTGTGATAGGCCACCTCATTGTCGACATAAGCCTTGTCGAAGGCCGCGCCCTTGAGCTTGGCGAGTTTCGCCCGCTCCTCCTCCGCCGCTTTGGTCAACGCCTTGCTGGTAGCGTTGTCTTCCGGCGTGACCTTGAGCTTCTTGACCAGATCGAGCGCCTGCACGTTCACCGCCTCATGGTCGCGCACCATGTCCTTGGCGAAGGCGAGCACCTCCTTGTTCTTCGACTTTTTGAGCGCTTGCTTGGCCGCCTCGACATCGATCACACCGGCCGTGTAGGCGATGTGGGCGATCTGCGGGTCGGTCGGCTTGTCGGCGGCCTGTGCGAACGGGGCGGTGCCAAGCAGCAGCATGGCGGCGAGCGCGGCGGTGTGTCGGATAGACATGGCATCTCCTTCGTCCGGGCGCTTGAAATCGCGCCGGACAGTGTTTTTCGGTTGACGGTCATTGGATGCGGTACGGCGGCAAACGTTCCCGCCAAAAATCAAATGAGTCCGGCGAGGCTCAGCTTTCCAGCCCGAGCCGCCGCATGACGGCGCTGGTCAGCCTTTCGCAACGCCGGCCGGCGAAGGGGAAGGCATCGAGCAGCACCGGCCCGATCTGGTCGTCCAGCGCCTTGCGCACCAAAGCGCGGGCCCGGTGCAGCCTCGTCTTGACGGTTTGCGGCCGCACGCCGAGAAGATCGGCGGTCTCTTCGATACTCAGCCCCTCGATCACCCGCGCCACGAACACCGTCCGGTAGACATCGGGAAGGCTGTCGGTGGCCCGTTCGACCAGCTGGAGGATCTGCCGTTGCGCCATCGTCCGTTCCGGATCGTCGCTGGGGTTGAGAGGGAACCGGATAATCTCGGCTTGCGGATTTTCCGGCAGTGCCACCGTTCGGCGCCTCTTGCGCAGGCGGCCGAGCGCCTCGTTGATGACGATGCGCGACAGCCATGTGGCCAGCGAGGAGTCGCCGCGAAACGCTTCGAGATGGGCGAAAGCCCTGACATAGGCCTCCTGCACGATATCCTCGGCCTCGCTGTCATTGCGCACGACGCCGCGCGCGATCCTGTAGAGCCGTTGGTTGTGCGTCTTGATGATGGTGCGGAAGGCATCGCCGTCGCGCGCCAGCGCCCGTCCTACGAGCTGCACGTCGCCTGGCGCGGCAGAAGGTACGGCCGTCAAGACAGCAGGCATGGCCAGTTTCCTCAACCCAACCTCCGGACCGGAACCTCGATTGAGAGATTGGACGCTGTTGCCGGCAAAAGGTTCCCGAAGATTTTTCGCCTGGGCTAACCTACCGCGTCCAATGAGGACTTGTCAGCAACCTGCAGGCGCGCCGTCGCCGCCAGGAGATCGGTCTGGGTGATCAGCCCAAGAATCCGCTTGTCGTCGTCGACGATGATGACGGCATGGCTGCGGCCGTCGGTCAGCACGGGCAGCAGCCCCATGGCGGCGAAACCGGCGGCGGCGGTCGCCGCGGGCGATATCACGGATCCAACCGCGCCGGTGGCTTGCGTCAGTTCCCGCAATCCCACGGTGCCTGCCAGCCTTGCCTCCGCGTTGACGACCGGCAAGGTGCGGATGTTGTGGTCAAGCAGCAACTGGCGTGCCGCATCGGTAGAGGTGTGCGCGCCGACCGAGATCACATCACGCGACATGATGTCCTCGCACAGAACGGTCTTGTGCGCGCGCACCATCGCCTGCAATTCGACTTGCCGCAGCAGGCGGTCGAGATCGTTGCGATCGATATCGAACGTCTCGTCGAGTGCGCCAAGCGCGGCATCGATGTCTTCGGACCGAAAGCCGACGCGCGATTGTGCCGGCGGATCGCCGGTGCCGTGGCTGTTCGCAGGTGCTGGAACCGGCACATGCGGATAATTGCGCCGCGCCAGTCTGTGGAAGCCGTAGCCGAGCGCCACCAGCAGGATCGAGTTCAACGCCACCGGTACGAATGGAAACAGGAAGCCGGCGCTGAGGACGGCCGGCCCTCCCAGCACCGCGGTCAGGGCGGCGGCTCCGCCAGGCGGATGCAGACAACGCGTGAACGACATGGCGGCGATGGCCAGTGCCACTGCGATGCCGGCGGCAAGGGCGGTTTCGTGGATGAAATGCGCCACGATCACGCCGACCAGTGCCGATATCGTGTTGCCGCCGATGATCGACCATGGCTGCGCCAGCGGGCTGGCCGGCACCGCGAACAGGAGCACGGCGGACGCCCCCATCGGCGCCACCAGCAGCGGTACATGCGGGCCGTTGCCGAGCACAAGGCTGGCGATCACGCCGGTGAGCGCAATGCCGATCGTCGCGCCGATACAGGCAACGAGGCGCTCGCGAAGCGTCGCGCCGGCAAGAATGGGAACAAAGAGGCGGAAAGCCATGACGTCGAAAACTCTGCCGGTATTCCAGGGGGAAATCGAAACCGCGATGATTGCACCGCAATGGCGCGGCATCGCGGAATTTGAAAGCCAAATTGATCCGCGATGCCGCGGTTTGTGGGAATAGAATTCCACGACCTTGTAGCGATACGCGCCACGATGCCGGTTGGCCCCGCAGGCGAAGTCGACGGCGAGCCGGAAGGCAAGGCAGTGCCACAGGACGCTGCTATAGCCCCGCCGTCTGCACTGGCACAAAGAAGACCCACATCGAAGGCTCGCCCGACCTAGCGCACGTCAGCACGTCGCACGTTGAACGCCAGAACCTCACTATGCGGATACATATGCGCCGGTTCACGCACCCTACAAATGCGTTCTCAAAGGAGTTCGAAAACCACGTCCACATGGTTGCGCTGTGCACCGTCTGGTACAACTTCAGTCGCATTCATAAGGCGCTTAAGACTTCGCCCGCGATGGCTGCCGGCGTGTCTCGGACGCTTTGGTCGATGGACGATCTTTGCGATAAGATGGACGCTGTTGCGCCGAAGCCGGGCAAGCGCGGCCCCTACGCAAAACTGCCTAAAGACACCGCCGCTTAGTAAGCTTCGATGCAATAGCCGCTGGCGCGAGCTTTCTTCTGGTCGTCTTCGCGGCTGTAACGTACCGGCGGCGCAGATTTTGGAGCTGGTTTTAGCACATTAACCTTCGACTGCCTTTCCAGAATCTGCTCCATTTCGCGCTGCTGCTCGGCGGCGGGGCGGGCCACCTTTTTCAACTTTTGCGTCATGGTTCTCTCCATCCTCACCCTGCTTTTTGGCAGGTTCGATTTTCCGTATTGCTAACGTCTGTTGAGGGAATCTGGTTGCACGGCCCATTCCCTCTACCAGTTTGATCTCATCCGGTGTAGCGGCTCTGACCCGCTGGAAAAGCGTCTGTGCCTCGCCAATGTCAATGACAAAACCATGGCTAGGATACGATTGCGATATCTTCTCAATAGCACCATTCTTCAAATTTTGCCATTTTCCGTTCAACCGTTGGCCATAGTCCTCGCCGATGCGCATTGCTCTAGAACGCGAACCGACCTCTTCAGGATCGATTCGATGGAATATCGGCCCATATAGCGCGGATATAATTTCCGTGGCCGCGTGTGAGGCCGTGTTGAACGAGACGACGTTGCTGCTGGACGTAACAATCTCGGAAACCAAATCGTGATAGGTCCCCTTGGCCCGCTGTTCTAGCGCAAGGAATGCCTCGCTTATGTTCAGGCCGGATTCATATCCAAGCAGTCTGTCTTCCTTAGCCATTTGAACGTCAAGCGGCCCTAGCTCGCCATAGGGGGTAAAGATCAGCTCATCCGCTGCTATAGCCAGCAAGGTGCCTGCGCTCTTGCATAACCCTGAAATAAGCACCTTCACTGAATCATAGCGAGATTGGAGATAGCGGCCAATCTTATACGCGGCGTCTGGGCTGCCACCGCCGGTGACGAGTATCAGGACGCATTGTTTTTCTGACTGCTGCGACGCGACAAGTTCAATGAACTTCAGATCGCTGCCCCGTTCGATCGGGCCGTTATAGAGATATAGATCGCCCACAGCCCATTTCCCCCATGCCCTAGCCGAGACCATACGCATAAAACCTTGCGCCGGGCAATCGCAGCTACAAATCGGATTTTGGGGCGATGCCAATTTCAAACTGAGACACTACCAGTTAGTCCGCTGAGTTGGCTTGCAGGTGCTCCGGTTCAGGCAGCCGCCGCGGCGGTCAGGCCGCGCGAAATGTCGGCCTTCAGGTCGTCGACATCCTCGAGGCCGATCTGCAGGCGGATCAACGGACCCTCATAGGGGGCTTTCGCAACAACGCGGTCGCCGAGCCAGACCGGCACCGCGAGGCTCTCATAGCCGCCCCAGGAATAGCCGAGGCCGAAGATCCGCAGCGCGTCGAGGAAGGCGTGCTGCTGCTTCTGGCCGCCGCCGGCGAGCACGATGGAAAAGATGCCGCTCGAACCGGAGAAGTCGCGCTTCCACAAATCGTGGTCAGGGTGGCTGGGAAGGGCAGGGTGGAGCACGCGCGCCACGCCGTTCTGGCCTTCGAGCCAGGAAGCGATGGCGAGCGCGCTGCGCTGATGGTGCTCCAGGCGCACGCCCATGGTGCGCAGGCCGCGCAGCACCTGGTAGACATCATCGGGCCCGGAGCAGCAGCCAAGCGTGCAGAAACTTTCGTAGAGGTGGTTCCAGCAGCTCTCATTGGCCGACACCGTGCCGAGCAGCACGTCGGAATGGCCGGCCGGGTATTTCGTCGCCGCATGGATCGAGATGTCGACGCCGTGGTCGAGCGGACGGAAATACAGCGGCGTCGCCCAGGTGTTGTCCATCATGACGATGGCGCCGGCGGCGTGCGCCGCCTTGACGATGGCGGGGATGTCCTGCACCTCGAACGTGTTGGACGCCGGCGATTCCGTGAACACCACCTTGGTGTTGGGCTTGATCAACGCCGCGATTCCGGCGCCGACCTCGGGGGCGTAATACTCGACCTCGATCCCCAGCCGCTTCAGCATCGTGTCGGCGAAGTTGCGGGTCGGATGATAGACCGAATCGACGATCAGCAGATGGTCGCCCGCCGATACGAAGGCGAGCAGCGGCACGGTTACCGCCGCAAGGCCCGACGGCACCACAATCGTGCCGGCCGAGCCTTCCAGTGCGTCTATGGCCTGGGCCAGGGCATCGGTCGTCGGTGTGCCGCGCGTGCCGTAAGTGTATTTCTGGCTGCGTGCCGCCATCGACGCTGCGTCGCGAAAGAGCACGGTCGAGGCATGCACCACCGGCGGATTGACGAAGCCGAAATAGTCATGCGGATTGTTGCCCGAATGGGCAAGCCGCGTGTTGATGCCCACCCCGCCGCTAAAGTGCTCGCTGCCGTCTTTCGCCATTCTGCATCGCCTTGTTTGCCAAGCCGCTAGCCATAGTGCGGCGTCATGGACCGTGCAACAGCCGCCGTCCGCCAGGGGACGGACTTCGAATATGCCAATTCGTCGCGGCAAAAGGTGGCGATGCGGGTGTGGCGCTACCCCGGCGGTGCGTTGCCGGCAGTTGCGCCGGTCTCCGCCGACAGAGCTACGAACTGGGGTTAGCGGATTCCTTCGGAGCCTTCGCCGGCGCGTAGGCTGACGGAAACGAAAAACCCGCCTGTGCGGCGGGTCGCTGGCGCAAATCAGCACCATGGACAAATATGTACCATAGCTGAGGGCACGAAGTCAAGAAAAAATTCCTATCGCGAAAAGCTGCCGGCACAAAAGCTGCCGACACGGCCGAACTGGCTGTCGTCAGGTCTAACGTGAGTTCGGAGCCCTATCTCAGCCAATCGGCCTATTGTGGGTGGCTGCGAAAAATATATAATCGATTTCTAATATTAATCGCCGGATTGCTTCGATCAGATGCTGCCGGATGGTTGTTGCCGGTTGACCTTCTGGTCCTCCACGATCCGGATCGCGCTCACGAAGCGTGAGCGCAAGGGGAGGGAAAGTCATGCCCGACGTCAAATGGACAATGAAGGCGCGCGAATTCACCAACTGCAACTGCGCCTATGGCTGCCCGTGCCAGTTCAACGCCATGCCGACATACGGTTTCTGTGAAGCGGTTGCTGGCATGGAAATCGAGAGTGGCCATCACGGCGACACCAAGCTCGACGGATTGCGGTTCGTCGGGATTTTCCGCTGGCCCGGCGCCATACACCAGGGCAGGGGCGAAGCCGCTGTGGTTATCGACGAGAGGGCGACCGAGGCCCAGCGTGGTGCGCTGCTTCGCATATTGGGCGGTCTGGATACCGAACCAGGTGCGACGATATTCCAGGTCTTTTCGACCACGCTGGAGAAATTCCACGATCCGATCTTTGCCCCGATCGAATTCAAGGTCGATGTCGGCGCGCGAACCGCGCGGCTGCACGTCAATGGCGTAACCGACGGCCATGGCGAGCCGATCAAGAATCCGGTCACCGGCGCGGAACACCGGGCGCGCATCGACCTGCCGCACGGCTTCGAATACGCGATCGCCGAAGTCGGGCGTGGCTGGACCAAGACGACGGGCCCAATCAAGTTCGAACTGGCCGATTCGCACAGCCATTTCGCCAATCTGCATCTCACGCAGAGCGGCATCGTGCATTGACCTGATCCAATGGGCGACACGGCCCTCGAGGCGGTGCTGCGGCGCGACCGCGCGGTCGTAGCGGCCGCGCTCGTCGTGATCGCAGTGCTCGCCTGGGCCTATGTGCTGTGGCTCGCCGCCGATATGGTCATGCCCGTCCCGGGCAGCGCAGGCGACGACATGACCGAAATCGACATGTCGAACATGGGCGGGATGGATATGGGCGCCACCGTGGCGCCCGGTTTCCGGGCCTGGGCATCGGCCGATTTCGCTTTCATCTTCACAATGTGGGCGGTGATGATGGTCGGCATGATGACGCCTTCGGTCGCGCCGATGTTGCTGCTCTATGCCGGCGTCGGTCGCAAGGCGCGGGCGGATGGCCGTCCTATCGCTTCGACGGGATGGTTCTTTGCCGGCTATCTCACTGTGTGGGTCGTGTTCAGCATTGTGGCGACCGCTGCGCAATGGCTGCTCGCCCATCTTGCCTTGCTCAATCCTTCGATGGCAACCGACAGCGCGGTTCTCGGCGGCCTCGTCCTGATCGCCGCTGGCCTCTATCAATGGACGCCGATGAAGGGCGTCTGCCTGCGCCAATGTCAGGCGCCGATCGCATTCCTGGCCAGCCATGGCGGGTTCCGTTCCGCCCCGCTCGGCGCGCTTCGGCTCGGCATCGACCACGGCGTCTATTGTCTGGGTTGCTGCTGGGCACTGATGGCTCTGCTCTTCGTCGGCGGCGTCATGAACGTGCTGTGGATCGCCGGCATCGCCGCCCTTGTTCTCCTTGAGAAGACCGTCCCAACCAGGCAGTTGATTCCACGCGTTTCCGGCGCGTTGATGGCTGCGGTCGGCGCCTGGCTCGTCTTTCAAGCTCTTTGAGAACAGTCGTTGCCTCCGGGGCGATATTGCCCGGTAGCCGGCCGACAACGTCGGATGATAGTCTTCCGGCATAACAATTCATCGCGCACCGGGCCAACAACCGCCGAGGTGCCGCCTGGGATGGATTTTCGCTGCAGCGGACCCGCATTGGCATTGAATGAGTTTTGCCGCTTTTATTTGCTCTGCTGGTCAAATCGCGGGCGCGTTTGCCTGCTATTTCAGGCATTTGCGCCAATCGGTTTTCAAACTCTTTCGGTTTCGGTCATTTCCCTTGACCTCACGGGAATTATCGCCTTCGATGACATTCGTGAATGGGAGGCGGCGCGTCGGTTACGACGCGGGGTTCCGGAAATGGGCCGGAATGGGAACTGCGTTCACACGGGAAAAAAATCAGGGTTTGCCCTGAAAAACAGAGAAAAGGGTCTGTGGGTCATGAAACATATTGCTATCGGCATTCTTGGCGCCGCCACGCTTGGGTTGATGGCGTCGGCCGCCTCGGCAACCACGCTCGATACCGTCAAGGCGAAGGGCTTCATCCAGTGTGGCGTCTCGACCGGCCTGGCCGGCTTCTCGGCGCCGGACGACAAGGGTGACTGGCAAGGCATCGACGCGGATTTCTGCCGCGCTGTCGCGGCCGCCGTCTTTGGTGACGGCACCAAGGTCAAGTTCACGCCGCTCAGCGCCAAGGAGCGCTTCACCGCGCTGCAGTCCGGCGAGATCGACATCCTGTCGCGCAACACCACCTGGACGATCAACCGCGACACGGCACTTGGCCTGAATTTCATCGGGGTCACCTACTATGACGGCCAGGGTTTCATGATCAATGCCAAGAAGCTGCCGGGCGTCAATTCCGCGTTGCAGCTTTCCGGCGCCGCCGTCTGCGTGCAGAGTGGCACGACCACCGAACTCAATCTGGCCGACTATTTCAAGGCCAACAAGATGGAGTACAACCCGGTCGTCTTCGAGAAGCTGGAAGAGGTCAACGCCGCCTATGACGCCGGCCGTTGCGACGTCTACACCACCGATCAGTCGGGCCTCTATGGCATCCGCCTGACGCTGGGATCGCCGGCCGATCACGTCGTGCTGCCCGAGATCATCTCGAAGGAGCCGCTCGGACCGGCCGTGCGCCAGGGCGACGACCAGTGGTATCACATCGTCAAGTGGACCTATTTCGCACTGTTGCAGGCTGAAGAACTGGGCATCACCAAGGCCAATGTCGACGAAATGAAGAACTCGCCCAGCCCGGAGATCAAGCGCGTGCTTGGCCAGGAAGCCGATACTAAGATCGGTACCGATCTCGGCGTCTCCAACGACTGGGTCGTCAACATCGTCAAGGCCGTCGGCAATTATGGCGAAATGTTCGAACGCAATGTCGGTTCGGGCAGCCCGCTGAAGATCGCGCGCGGCATCAACGCGCTGTGGACCAAGGGTGGCCTGCAGTACGCTCCGCCGATCCGCTGATCGAAATGTGATCCGGAAGGCAGGTCGTCTGCCTTCCGGTTTCTCTTTCCAGGGGACGGTCGAATGGCATCGCAGGAAGTTCTTCGCGAGGAGCCCAGCCGCGGCTCCTTCATCAACGATCCGAAGGTCCGGGGCATATTCTTCCAGGCGCTGGTCGTCGTTCTGCTGGTGGCGGGCGTCTGGTGGATTGCCCACAACGTCATCGACAATCTGACGCGCCTGCACATCGCTTCAGGCTTCGGCTTCCTCAAGGGCCGCGCCGGCTTCGACATCAGCGAGAGCGCCATCGCCTATTCATCGGATTCGACCTATGGCCGCGCCATTCTGGTCGGCTTCCTCAACACCGTGATCGTTGCCGTCGTCGGCATCATCACCGCGACAATCATCGGCTTCATCGTCGGGATCGGCCGGCTTTCGCAGAACTGGCTGATCAGGAAGATCTGCACGGTCTATGTCGAGGTCTTCCGCAACATCCCGCCATTGCTGGTCATCTTCTTCTGGTATTCCGGCGTGCTGGCCGTGCTGCCGGCACCACGCGACAGCATCAATTTGCCATTCGGCTCCTTCCTCAACCAGCGCGGCTTCTATTTTCCACGCGCCGTCTGGGGCGACGGCTCCTGGCTGATCTTCGTCGCTCTGCTTGTCGGCATCGCCATGGCGTGGTTCGTCGCGCGCAAGGCGCGGCAACGGCAGATGGCGACCGGACAGCAATTTCCAGTGTTGTGGACAGCCCTGGCGCTGATCGTCGGGCTGCCGCTGCTCGCCTATGCGCTGAGCGGCTTCCCCTTGAGTTTCGATTACCCCAAGCAATCGACCTTCAACCTGACCGGCGGCTTCCAGGTCAGGCCGGAGTTCCTGTCGCTGTATCTGGCGCTATCCTGCTATACCGCCGCCTTCATCGCCGAGATCGTACGCGCCGGCATCAGGGGCGTCAGCAAAGGCCAGACGGAAGCTGCCGGCGCGTTGGGGTTGCGGCCTGGGTCGATCCTGCGGCTGGTCGTCGTGCCGCAGGCCATGCGCATCGTCATTCCGCCGCTGACCAGCCAGTATCTCAATCTGACCAAGAACTCGTCGCTCGCTATCGCCATCGGCTATCCGGACCTGACGGCGACCGCCGGCACAGTGCTGAACCAGACCGGCCAGGCCGTCGAGGGCGTGGTGATCATGATGGTGATCTATCTGGCCATCAGCCTCCTGACCTCGCTTGTGATGAACTGGTTCAACGCCAAGATGGCGCTGGTGGAGAGGTGAGGTAAGGACATGCAAGAACATGATATGTCCTGGGTGCGCACCGAAATGGCGATGGCGCAACCGGCGCCCGCCAGTGTCACTGGCCTCGGTGCGTGGGTGCGCAAGAACCTGATCGCTTCTACCGGCGACACCATTTTGACAATCGTCGGCATCGCGCTGGTGGCGATGATCCTGCCGCAAATCATCAACTGGGCGTTCATCAACGCCGTGTGGACCGGGCCGGACCGGACCGTATGCGCAACAGTGGCGCAAGGCGGCATCCAGCCGGATGGCTGGACCGGCGCCTGCTGGGCTTTCGTCAACGCCAAATTCGGCCAGTTCATGGTCGGGCGCTATCCTATCGAGGAGCGCTGGCGGCCGATTCTGGTCGCCATCCTGTTCGTGGCGCTGCTGGTGCCGATGCTTATCCCGAAGGTGCCGCGTAAAGGGCTGAATGCGATTCTGCTGTTCTTCGTGCTGCCGGTCGTTGCCTTCGTCCTGCTTGTCGGCGGCATGTTCGGCCTGCCACATGTCGAAACCTCGATGTGGGGCGGGCTGCTGGTAACGCTCAGCCTGTCGTTCGTCGGTATTGCCGTGTCGCTGCCGCTTGGCATCGTGCTGGCGCTCGGCCGCCGTTCCAGGATGCCGATCATCAAGACGCTGTGCGTCGTCTTCATCGAGACGGTGCGCGGCATCCCGCTGATCACCGTGTTGTTCTTTGCCAGTGTGATGCTGCCGCTGTTTCTGCCGGCCGGCGTCAGCTTCGACAAGTTCCTGCGGGCGCTGATCGGCGTGTCGCTGTTTGCCGCCGCCTATATGGCCGAAGTGGTGCGCGGCGGCCTGCAGGCGATCCCCAAGGGCCAGTATGAAGGTGCGGATTCGCTCGGCCTCGGCTATTGGCAGAAGATGTATTTCATCGTCATGCCGCAGGCGCTGAAACTGGTCATCCCGGGCATCGTCAACACCTTCATCGGCATGTTCAAGGACACCAGCCTGGTCATCATCATCTCGATGTTCGATCTGCTCGGCATCGTCAAGCAGAACTTCTCCGATGCAAACTGGGCAACCGCCCAGACGGCCAGGTCCGGCCTGATCTTCGCGGCCTTCGTCTTCTGGCTGTTCTGCTTCGGCATGTCGCGCTATTCAATGTTCACCGAACGCCGGCTCGACACCGGCCACAAACGCTAAACAAAAGAACAAGGGGACCCTGTCATGGCCACCGAAAATGCCGTCAGCGCGGAAGAGATCAAGGTCAACGCCGCCAAGATGCAGATTTCCACCACCGATGTCGCCATCGACATCATCGCCATGCACAAATGGTATGGCGAGTTCCATGTGCTCAAGGATATCAATCTAAAAGTAATGCGCGGCGAGCGCATCGTCATCTGCGGCCCTTCGGGCTCCGGCAAATCGACGATGATCCGCTGCATAAACCGTCTGGAAGAGCACCAGAAGGGCAAGATCATCGTCGACGGCAAGGAATTGACCAACGATCTCAAGAAGATCGACGAGGTGCGCCGCGAGGTCGGCATGGTGTTCCAGCACTTCAACCTGTTCCCGCATCTGACCATCCTGGAGAACTGCACGCTGGCGCCGATCTGGGTGCGCAAGACACCGAAGAAGCAGGCCGAGGAAATCGCCATGCATTTCCTCAAGCGCGTCAAGATCCCGGAACAGGCCCACAAATATCCCGGCCAGCTGTCCGGCGGCCAGCAGCAGCGCGTGGCCATCGCCCGCTCGCTGTGCATGAACCCGCGTATCATGCTGTTCGATGAGCCGACCTCGGCGCTCGATCCGGAAATGATCAAGGAAGTGCTGGAGACCATGGTCGGGCTCGCCGAAGAAGGCATGACCATGCTGTGCGTCACCCATGAGATGGGCTTTGCCCGCAAGGTCGCCAACCGTGTGATCTTCATGGACCAGGGCCAGATCGTCGAGCAGAACACGCCGGCCGAGTTCTTCGACCACCCGCGCCACGAGCGCACAAAGCTGTTCCTGTCGCAGATCCTGCACTAGCCTTCCGATGATCACAAAGAGCCCGGCTGAAACAGTGCCGGGCTTTTTTGCGTATGGATGAACAGGAGGCGGTCGGCTCGTGTCGTGCCGGGGCGCGTTTGCAGGGCCGCCATTCACCGGCTGGTGGAACCCGCTGCCGGTATCGCTCGGCCTGTCGATGCGGCTGTATAATTAGCGTGGGCAGGTTCTTGCGTCGGCCTGATGCGATCCGCCTCATTCCTTCGCGCCCCCCTCTGTCCTGCCGGACATCTCCCCCACGAGGGGGGAGATTGGCGGTTTCGGCGCCCCGCTCTTTCTGCAGCGTTCGAGATTGGCGAAATCGGCGGTGCCGGCCGATCTCCCCCCAAGTGGGGGAGATGTCCGGCAGGACAGAGGGGGCGCTGTCCCGCCGGCCTGTCAACGCTTGACAACAGCCTCCGCTGACCACCCATAGAGCCAGTCCAAATCCGCCGCGAGTTTTTCCGACGAGCGGATTTTCAGGAACACATTGCGCGCGATCGCCACTGGACCCGAGGCATGCCAGGCCAGCCGGTTGACAGCGCCGCGTCGGGCGACCTGCGCGACACGCGGCCGCCGTGACTGCTCCCAGACGGCAAGCGCGGCCAGAGGATCGGCAGGGGAGTCGGCAATGATATCGGCAAGCGTCGCCGCATCCTCGATCGCCATGGCCGCGCCTTGCGCCGCGAACGGCGTCATCGCATGGGCCGCGTCGCCGATTAGCGCCATGCCGTCCGGCGTTGTCCAGGGTTGCTTCTGGTCGACCGTATGGAGTGGCCAGGTCAGCCAGGGGCCAGTCATTTCCACCAGTCTTGCAAGGCCTGGCTGCGTGCCGCGCGTGGCATCGGTCAGGATGCCGGGGTCGGCATGGCCGGACCAGCCTTCGGCAATGCGTTCGCCCTTGGTGAAGGCGACGAGGTTGAAGGCGTCACCCTTGCTGACGGGATAGGCGACCATATGGAAGCCCGGGTGCAGGAAAGTGGTGACGCAGTCCTTGGCGCCGATCGCTGCGAATGCCTGCCCTGCGGCACTCTGCGCGGCAATGGTCGCGCGCCAGGCCAGTTCGCCGGAAAAGCGGCTTCTTGGCGAGGCAGCCCCCTTGGCCGAATCGACAAGCCCGCGCACCGACGACCAGACGCCATCGGCGCCGATCAGCAGGAACCCCTCGGCCGCGATGGATTTGCCGTCGATCTCGACCGTCGCGGTGATGCCATGGGTTCCGGTGGCAATGCCGTGGAGGCGGGCGCCAGTGACGATCTTGATGTCGGCGATCTCGTCGGCGCGCGCCATCAGCGCACTCTGCAGGTCGGCCCTGTGGGCGACGAGATAGGGCGCCTGCCAGCGCGTCTCGGCGGCTTGCCCCAACGGCACGCGTGCCAGTTCGCGCAGCGTCGCGGCATCCTTCAACACCACGGCTCCCGGCCGCACCGCTGCCGGCAGCAGCCGGTCGAGCACGCCAAGCTGGCGAAGAATGCGCGTCGCATTGGGAGAAAGCTGGAGGCCGGCGCCTACCGCTTCCAGGCGTGGCGCCTGTTCGAACACCTGCACGGAATAGCCGTGTTTGGCGAAAGCAAGCGCTGCGGTCAGCCCGGCGACGCCCGCCCCGGCGATGACGACCTGCCGGGAGCGCGTTTCGTTCATCGGGTTTGTCGCGAAGGAATCAGGCGGCCTGGTCGATATAGATGCACCCGGCCGGCAGCGTTTCCGTCGCCTTCAGCTTGGGCGAATAGCGGTAGAGCGTCGAGCAATAGGGGCAGACTTTTTCGTTGTCGTCGCCCATGTCGAGAAACACATGCGGGTGATCGAAAGGCGGGTTGGCGCCCGTGCACATGAATTCCTTGACGCCGATGTCGATAGCCGGGTAGCCCGCATCGTTCTGGAAATGGGGAATGGAACCGCCTGCCATCGTCGTCTCCTTAACGCAGTCTCTTCTGCATCTGGATCATAACAGGCCTCTTTGCAAGTTCGATGAAATGAAACTGTCGCAAAAGCCTGTCAGAGGATAAGTTAAGCCGGTTAACGCATGACCCGGAAAACCGACGTCGGTTTTCGGAAAGGATCATGCGTCGCCTTGGAGTGGTAGAGCGTCCTTTGCGCGTCCTGGAGGACGCGCAGCGCCCTAGCCGGCAGACGGTGTGGAAGAGCGGAATATGAACGAACTGAAGCCGGTGCAGAGCGAATTCATCAATGCGGAGGTGGCAAGCCCGGAGGGGGGCAATCCCGATCGTTTCGTCAACCGCGAGTTTTCCTGGCTGCAGTTCAATCGGCGCGTTCTTGAAGAATCGCTGAACCTCAATCATCCGCTGCTGGAGCGTGTCCGCTTCCTGTCGATCTCGGCCGCCAATCTCGACGAGTTTTTCATGGTGCGCGTCGCCGGCCTCGCCGGCCAGGTGCGCGAAGGCATCGTGCTGAAAAGCCCTGACGGGCGCACTCCCGAACAGCAGCTGGAACAACTGCTGCGCGAGGTCGAGCGGCTGCAGGAAGACCAGCAGAAGAGCCTGTCTGCGCTCACGGTGCTGCTCAACAAGGAGGGCATCGAGACCATCACCCGCGATGCGCTGACCAAGGACGAGAAAATCTGGCTGGAAGACCATTTCCAGGAGCAGGTGTTCCCGGTGCTGACCCCGCTGTCGATCGACCCGGCGCACCCGTTCCCGTTCATCCCCAATCTCGGCTTCTCGATGGCGCTGCAATTGCGCCATCGCAAGAACGGCGAAGAGATGAGCGCGCTGCTGCGCCTGCCGGTGGCGCTCAAGCGCTTCATCCGTCTGCCGGACCGCAAGCGCCATGTCCGCTTCATCCCGCTGGAAGAGGCGGTCGGCCTTTATATCGGCAAGCTCTTTCCCGGCTACGAGGTCAAGGGCTCCGGCACATTCCGCATCATCCGGGATAGCGATATCGAGGTCGAGGAGGAGTCGGAAGATCTCGTGCGCCTGTTCGAGACGGCGCTGAAGCGGCGCCGCCGCGGCTCGGTGATCCGGATCGAGTTCGACATACTGATGCCGGCGGAACTGCGCGACTTCGTCGCCGGCGAGCTTGGTGTCTCGTCGAGCCGCATCAGCGTCTTGACCGGTCCGCTGGCGCTCAGCCAGATTTCCGAGATCGTCGCCGTTCCCCGCGACGATCTCAAATTCACGCCTTACAATCCGCGCTTTCCCGAACGCATCCGCGAGCATGGCGGCGACTGTTTTGCCGCCATCCGCGAGAAGGACATCGTCGTCCACCATCCTTACGAATCCTTCGACGTGGTGGTGCAGTTCCTGCGCCAGGCGATGGCCGACCCGGAAGTGGTGGCGATCAAGCAGACGCTTTACCGCACTTCCAATGACAGCCCGATCGTGCGCGCGCTGGTCGACGCGGCCGAGGCCGGCAAGTCGGTTACAGCGCTGGTCGAACTCAAGGCGCGCTTCGACGAGGAAGCCAACATCCGCTGGGCGCGCGACCTGGAACGTGCCGGCGTGCAGGTCGTGTTCGGCTTCCTTGAGCTGAAGACGCATGCGAAAATGTCGCTGGTGGTGCGGCGCGAGGACGGCAAGCTGCGCAATTATGTGCATCTCGGCACCGGCAACTACCATCCGGTGACCGCGCGCATCTACACCGACCTGTCCTTCTTCACCACCGATCCGACGATTGCGCGCGATGTCGCCCAGCTCTTCAATTTCATCACCGGCTATGCCGAGCCGACGGATGAAATGCGCCTGGCGATCTCGCCGTTCACGCTGAGAAGCCGCATCTTGAAGCATATTGCCGACGAGATTGCCTATGCTGTCGAAGGCAAGCCGGCACGCATCTGGATGAAGATGAACGCGCTCGTCGATCCGATCATCATCGACGCGCTCTACGATGCCAGCCGCGCCGGCGTCGAGATCGACCTTGTCGTGCGCGGCATCTGCTGCCTGCGGCCGCAGGTTCCGGGCCTGTCGGAAAACATCCGTGTCAAATCGATCGTCGGGCGGTTTCTCGAGCACAGCCGCATCTATTGCTTCGGCAACGGCCACGGCCTGCCGTCGGACGAGGCGATCGTCTACATCTCTTCGGCGGACCTCATGCCACGCAATCTCGACCGCCGCGTCGAAACCATGGTGCCGATCACCAACCCAACTGTGCATGAACAGATCCTTGGCCAGATCATGCTGGGCAACATCATGGACAATCAGCAAAGTTTCGACGTATTGGCTGATGGAACCTCCCGGCGCGTGGTGCTGGAAGAGGGTGAGGAACCGTTCAACGCGCAGGAATATTTCATGACCAATCCGAGCCTGTCGGGACGGGGTGACGCGCTGAAGTCGCATGCGCCCAAGCGCATTGCGCAGTTCAAGCGCCGCAAGAAGAACGCCGCAGCGTCCGGCTGATGCTGTCTGATTCCCAGGGCCGGTTGCAGGACCGCCGACCGCTGTCCATCATCGACATCGGATCGAATTCGATCCGTCTCGTCGTCTATGAGGGGCTGGCGCGTTCGCCGACCATGCTGTTCAACGAAAAGATGCTGGCCGGTCTCGGCCGCGGCATCGTTTCGACCGGCAAGCTCGACCCCGAGGCGGTGACCCGCTCGATGGAAGAGTTCCGCCGCTTTCGCGCGCTCTCCGACCAGGCCGGCGCCGAACAGATGTATGTGCTGGCCACCGCCGCCGCCCGCGAGGCTATCAACGGTCCCGATTTCATTCACCGCGCCGAGGACGTGCTCAAGACCGAGATCCGTGTGATCAGCGGCCGTCAAGAAGCCTATTATTCGGCGCTCGGCGTCATTTCCGGCTTCCATCCGGCCAATGGCATCGCCGGCGATCTGGGTGGCGGCAGCCTCGAACTGGTCGATGTCGACGGTGAAGCGATCGGCGACGGCATAACGCTGCCGCTGGGCGGCCTGCGCCTGCAGGACATGGCCAAGAACTCGCTGACCCAGGCGGCAAAGATCGCGCGTGACGAACTCGCGAAGGCAAAGCTGTTGAAAGGCGGGCAGGGCAGGCCCTTTTACGCCGTCGGCGGCACCTGGCGAAATCTCGCCCGGCTGCACATGGAAATGACCAACTATCCGCTCGGCGTCATGCACCACTACGAGATATCGGCCGAAAGCGCGGCGAATTTCCTCAAGCAGGTGGCCAAAGCCGAGATCGAGAAGGTCAAGGGGATCGAGGGCGTTTCCAAGAACCGCCGTTCGCTGCTGCCTTACGGCGCCATCGTGCTGCAGGAGATCATGGCGGCGATGCAGCCGTCGAAGATCATCGTCTCGGCGCTCGGCGTGCGCGAAGGCTTTCTCTATTCGCTGCTCGACGAGGCCGAGCAGAAGGCCGATCCGTTGATTTCGGCCTCGGAGGAACTCGCCCGGCTGCGCTCGCGCTCCGTCACCCATGCGCATGAACTTGTCGACTGGACTGCCAGGACCTTTGCCGCCTTCGGCATCGACGAGACCGAGGATGAGGCACGCTATCGCCATGCGGCCGCATTGCTGGCCGACATCGGCTGGCGCGCGCATCCCGAATATCGCGGCAAGCAGTCGCTCAACATCATTGCCCACGCGTCCTTCTTCGGTGTCGACCATCCCGGCCGTGCCTTCCTGGCAATGGCCAACGCCTATCGTCACGACGGCATCTTCAACGAAGCCATCGCGCCCGAAATCAAGGCGCTGGCTCCGCCGCGTTATCTGGAGCGCGCCCGCGTGCTCGCCGCAATGATGCGCGTCGTCTACCTGCTGACAGCGTCGATGCCGGGCATCATGCCCAGGCTGAAATGGGAACAGCGCGGCAATGGCGTGCTGGCGCTGGTCTTGCCGGCATCGCTGGCCGACCTTTATGGCGAGCGGCCGGCCGGACGCCTGGCGCAATTGGCAAGGATCACCAACCGCCGGCTGGTGCTGGCCGTCGAGGGCGGTCCGAGTGTCTCGGTGAAATAGCCGCTGCCTGATAGCAGGCCATGTCTTATCTGATTCAAGCGGGTCGTCGGCGGCTTCGCGTTTGTGGACCGGCTTCCCCCAATCCGTCGCTGCTTCGCAGCGCCACCTTTCCCCCTCCGGAGGGAAAGGAAGGGAGCCTCGTTGAAACAGCGTTGGCGGCAATAGGCTCGCGTCCTTCCTCTACCCCGTCGATCGGGGGAGAGGTGGCTTGGCGAAGCCGAGACGGAGTGGGGGTCGACCAGCTCGGGCGCGTCTGAGCAAAGATATCAAACCGCGCCACGTCTGTCGACCGACCATGCGCCGGCGCCCGCCATGGCAAGCGCCAGGAAACCGCCTGATATGGCGATATCCTTCATCAGCATCTGCTGGTGCAGGAAGGCGAGCATCGCGTCGCCGCCGCCCTGGCCGTAATGGCCGATGAAACCGGCGACAATGCAGAAGGCGGCGAGCAGCAGCGCCGTGATCCGGGTCTGGAAACCAACCAGAATGAGCAGCCCGGCGATCAGTTCGAACAGTCCCGTGCCCCAGGCGGCAAGCGTCGGCAGCGGCAGGCCGAGGCCGGCGAAATAGCCAGTGGTGCCGGCAATATCGCTCAACGCTTGGAAACCGGAGGGCACGAACAGGGCGGCAAGCAGCAGCCGGGAAAGCAGAAGCAGCGCGTTGCGGGGCATGGTTACCTCCGTTGTCGGTCGAGCCGGGCGGTTGTGCCAATTCCGACGCTGCCACCTTAGCAGGAATCGGCTGGCTGGGGCGCCTGCACAAACAACGAAAGAGGGGCGCGGAAAATTCCGCGCCCCTCTTTTTTGATCGTTGGTGGTAGTGGATCAGCCGCGCTTGGCGTCGATCGAATAGGAGCCGGCGCCCGAGGAAGCCAGCACGAGGAAGCCGCCCGCGATAGCGAGGTTCTTGAGAAATTGGATCATCTGCATCTGGTCGGCCCAACCGGTGTGGGCAACCAGGCCGGTAGCGACCGTGAAAACCGCGAGCACCCAGGCCACGACTCGTGTCTGGAAGCCGACGAGGATGGCGAGGCCGCCGAGAAGCTCGATCAGGCCGACGACAATGGCCGTTACAGTCGGCAAGGGCAGGCCGAGGCTGCCGAAATAGCCGGCTGTGCCGGCGATGGCGGTGAGCTTGCCGAAACCTGAAAGCAGGAAGATGACCGCAAGCAGGACGCGGCCGAGGAGGATGGTGGTCGAGGCATTGGATGCGCTGGAACCGGCGACTGAAGTGTTGGTGGACATGGTGACTCTCTCCGGGAAAGGGGTTGATACCGGTGAGATAGAGCACGCGGACTGTTCACCAAAGCCGCCAGACTGGCGACACATTGTTCACAGCAATTACATTTCCGTGATCGGATGACTTGCGCAAAATTCGCGTCGGGCCCGGTTGCGACAGGAGTAAATTCTCCCCTCGCGAAATACCGGATTTCTGGTCGACGCAATTCCGGACGGAAAACCGCAAGACACTTTTCCTGGAATTGCTTACCCCGGATGCGTCATGTCCTCCGGCCGCACCAGCCGGTCGTAGTCGGCTTCGCTGACCAGCCCGGTGGCGAGCGCTTCCTCGCGCAGGGTGGTGCCCTTCTTGTGCGCGGTCTTGGCGATCTTGGCTGCATTGTCGTAGCCGATGGTCGGCGCCAGCGCGGTCACCAGCATCAGCGAGCGGTCGAGTGCCGCCTTGATGTTGTCTTCCCGCGCTTCGATGCCGACGACGCAATTGTCGGTGAAGGAGACCGAAGCGTCGGAGAGCAGTTGCACCGACTGGAGGAAATTATAGGCCATCAGCGGGTTGTAGACGTTGAGCTCGAAATGGCCCTGGCTGCCGGCGAAGGTAAGCGCCGCATTGTTGCCGAACACCTGCACGCAGACCTGCGTCAGCGCCTCGCACTGGGTCGGATTGACCTTGCCCGGCATGATCGACGAGCCCGGCTCGTTTTCCGGCAGCGACAGTTCGCCGAGGCCCGAACGGGGGCCGGAACCGAGGAAGCGGATGTCGTTGGCGATCTTGAACAGCGCAGCCGCCGCCGCGTTGATGGCGCCGTGCGAAAACACCATGGAATCGTGGGCCGCCAGCGCCTCGAACTTGTTCGGGGCGGTGACGAAGGCAATGCCGGTGATGGCGGCGATACGATCCGCCACCCTTTCGGCGAAGCCGACGGGCGCGTTGAGGCCGGTGCCGACGGCGGTGCCGCCCTGCGCCAGTTCCTGCAGGCCGGGCAGCGTCAGTTCGATGCGCTTGATCGACGAGGCGACCTGCGCGGCGTAGCCCGAAAATTCCTGGCCAAGCGTGAGGGGGGTGGCATCCTGCGTGTGCGTGCGGCCGATCTTGATGATGTGCGCGAAGGCCTTGGTCTTGGCCTCAAGGGCCTTGTGCAGATGTTTTAGCGCCGGCAGCAGATCGTGCACGATGCGCTCGGCGCAGGCGATGTGCATGGCCGTCGGATAGGTGTCGTTCGACGATTGGCTCATATTGACGTGGTCGTTGGGGTGCACCGGCTTCTTGGAGCCCATGACGCCGCCCTGCATCTCGATCGCCCGGTTGGAGATCACCTCGTTGGCGTTCATGTTGGACTGGGTCCCCGAGCCGGTCTGCCAGACCACCAGCGGGAAATGCTCATTGAGTTTGCCGTCGATGACCTCTTGCGCTGCCTCGACAATCGTCTTGCCGATCGAAGGATCAAGCCGCTTCAGCTCCATATTGGCCTCGGCCGCCGCCCGCTTGACGATGCCCAGCGCGCGCACGATCGACGCCGGCTGCTTTTCCCAGCCTATTCTGAAATTGCCGAGAGAACGCTGCGCCTGCGCGCCCCAATAGCGATCGGCGGCGACTTCGATCGGGCCGAACGTGTCGGTTTCGGTTCTGGTCTTTGCAGCGGTCACGGGTCTCTCCTTGTCGAAGTCGGCAACGGCGTATCGCGTTGCACAAACGGCTTCAAGCGGAGATTACGGGCGGCAGGGATGCAAATCGGTTGAAGGTGATCTCCCCCTTGAGGGGGAGATGTCGCCGAAGGCGACAGAGGGGGTCGGTTCGACCGGGCGCAACCTCCTGTCACCGCCCGAAGAGGCTGGTGCTTCACGCGCGGGGCCCCCCTCTGGCCTGCCCGCGATCTCCCCCCTCGAGGGCAGGGCTATCGCATATGAATTCTTGCGAAGAAGACCCCCACCCTAACCCTCCCCACAAGGGGGAGGGAACGCTGCCGCGTGCCTTTAATTCTTCTTTGGCGCCGAAAAGACAGGCGATTTCGCCTAGGTCAGCACCAACGGTTAGGGGTGGGGGTCCGTGCCGCGCAGACATCTCAGGAGTTCCATATGCGATAGCCCTGCCCGCAAGGGGAGAAAAGCATCTCACCCGGCCGTATACCCGCCGTCCACCGCAAAAATGCCACCGCTGGTCCAGGCCGCCTCGTCGCTCGCCAGATAGACCGCGATGCCGGCCAGATCGTCGGGACGGCCGATTCTGCCGAGCGGATAGCTGCGCTCGACATAGGCCTTCAGCTCCGCCTTCGCCTCGGCCGGTAAATTGTCGACTGTCTTGCGCCGCATGGCGGTGTCGACCGTGCCGGGAGCGATGGCGTTGACGCGGATGCCGCGCGGGCCGAGTTCGAAGGCCAGCGATTTGGTCAGCGAGTTCAACGCGCCCTTCGACAGGGAATAGAGGCTCGAAGGCCGCTTCGGGATCATCTTGTTGGCGAAGTAGGACGAGATGTTGATCACCGATGCGCCGGCTGGCAGATGCGGCAGCAGGCCCTGGGTGAGGAAGAACACCGCCGTCACGTTGAGCGCGAAGGATTGCTGGAACTGTTCTTCGCTGACGGTTTCGAACGGCACCAGGAAAGCCACCCCGGCATTATTGACGAGGATATCGAGAGGCTTGCCGGATTTTTTCACGTACTGGACGACGGCTGCGATGCCGGCCGAGGTAGCGAGATCGGCTGACAGCGTCTCGACGCTGCCGCCGAGGTGGTTGCGGGCAGCGTCGAGCTTCTTGGTGTCGCGGCCGACGATGAGGACGTCCGCACCCTCGCGCGAAAACGCTTCGGCGATCGCCAGGCCGATACCGTCCGACCCACCGGTGACCAGCGCGCGCTTGTTGTGAAGTTTCATTGGACGCTCCGAGGCAGCTTTGGCACGTCGAGAGAGCACCGCATAGTGGCGGCCGCGGTCAAGCCGTGAGCCTATCCCACGGTATGAACTTCGACCGCTGGCAACCGGCAGGCCAGCCGGGCCGGTTTTACGCGCCGGCGGTCGCAAGCTCCCGCAGGGCCAGCCGCCCGGCGACATAATCCTTGACCTGGCGGACCGCCTGTTCGCGCGAGACGCTGCCCGGCTGCAGGCCGAGCCGCAGCCAAAGCCCGTCGATCAGCGCGGTGACGCCCAGCGCGATGTCGTCGCCTGTGATCCGCTGTTCGGCGAGGCCCGCCAGCAGGCATTGCTGCAGGCTCTTCCCGGAGCCGTCCTAGTCCGGGCCGAGAGCTGTGGCCACAACCCGCATTGGGAAGATCCGGCCCTTATCGCAAAGGCCATCAAGGCATTTAAAGTCTAACGCCCGACCAGCGATTGCGATGTGGGTGACAGCCGCCAAATCTCCGTTGGTTTGGTCAGACCGAGCTGCGACCATGCCGGCGAGGCAGCGAGGGCGGCTCTGTAGCGGGCATGCGCGTCGGCGCTGTGGAAGCCGGTGACGGAAATGAAGACGTTTTCGTTTGCCCGTACCGGCAGGCGCGGAAAACTGTTTTCGGCATGCTCGGTAACAAAAGCGGCGAGCAGGTTTGCTCCAGACGACATCATCAGGGGCGCCGTCTCAGTCTCGAAGCGATTGGCGAAATCGGCCTCCGTGCCGCGTTGCAAATGATGAATCTGGATGACAACGATGCCAGTCAGCGGCTTGTTTTGAATGGGCTTTTCGTCAATGGCCAAACTTGGCCGCTGCGCGCCCGCAAGGTCGAAGCCGGCGCCCGGCCACGCCGGCTTTAGCAGCAGCACATCGTCGGAATCGATCATTGTCGCGTTGGCCGCATGGCTGTGCGCCGCCCAGACCGGCCCGCCATAGAAATTGGCGAGAGCATTTTTCCGCGCATCCATGCCATCGAAGCCGCGCATCCAGACGAACATGTCCGGGCGATCGAGATCCCGGAACTGGCCGATGATGGTCATGCCGGCGTCCTCCTGGCCCTCGATTAGCCTGCTGTCGAAGATGTCGATGAGTGTGTCGCGCTGGCCGGGCTTCAGCGTGTATTGCCTCAATTCGACCACAGGCGAGGCGAGCGCCGCGGGTTTCGGCGTGGCATTCAGGGGCATGTTTATCCGACTCTCCTAAAAACAGGGTGATCATCCTGTTTATAAACAGACCGGTTGTCCTGTTTTGTCAATATGCTAGAGTCCGGCAATGTCAGCAGAGATGACCGTTCGACCAAAACCGGGCCCACGCAAACGCATCAACGATCCTGAAGGCATGCGCAACAAAGTGCTCGATGTCGCCGAGGACGCGTTCCAGGCGCGCGGCTATCACGCCTCTAGCATCGGCGACCTGATGGCGGCGGCTGATGTCAGCGGCGGAGCGCTGCATCACCATTTCCCGACCAAGAAGGCGCTGGCGCTGGCGGTGATCGACGAGCGCGTTGCGGCAGCGGTCGAAGAGACATGGATCGCGCCGGTGCTGGCGGCGGCGTCAGCGCGCGAAGGCGTGCGCGCGGTGTTCGAGGCCGTGGCGGCCGAACTGGAGCAGCAAGGTTTCGTGCGCGGCTGCCCGCTCAACAATCTGGCGCATGAACTGTCGCTTGCCGATCCGGATTTCCGGATTGCTCTTGCCGGTATTTTTGCCGGGTGGCGCCAGGCGATCGCCGACAAGGTGCGAGCCGACCAGCAGGCGGGCAGGGACGAGGGCACGGATCCCGAGCGCTTTGCCGCGCTGGCGGTCGCCGCCTATTCCGGCGCGATGTCGATGGCCAAGACGGCGCAGGATGCGAGCCTGCTGCGGGATTGTCTGGCGGGGCTGGAGCGCAGCGCGCCGTCGCC
This sequence comes from Mesorhizobium sp. M0621, assembly GCF_040320745.1. Lineage (NCBI taxonomy): Bacteria > Pseudomonadati > Pseudomonadota > Alphaproteobacteria > Hyphomicrobiales > Phyllobacteriaceae > Mesorhizobium > Mesorhizobium sp. M0621. The sequence goes on from NZ_JAMYQF010000008.1 coordinate 162,478, forward strand.
ATCGCAGGGCGGATTGGCAGCCAGGCGACGCCGCAGGGTACTGCTGCGACCGAAAACCCTTTGATGTCACAGCGATAACGCGTCGCTTTGACTTGGCGCCCCGGCTCTAGCTACTGCGCCGGCGGCTTTCATCTCATAACCTTCGGAACTTGCGCCTTCGTCGCAGCCTCGGCAGCCTGGTTCCTGAAGGATAGAAATGCCAGACCCATGGCACCATGTCGATGGCACGCGGCAAGGAGAGGCGCTGGACGGCCGGCCGCTCTCCATGCTGAATTCAGCAAATGATGAATAGCCGTTCGCCTGGATTGTTTTCTCGTCGCAGCTTTTTGGCGCAGGCCGTAGGTTTTGCCGCGGCCGGCGCATTGTCGCGCCCCGCATTCAGTCAGACCGGCCTACGCATCCAGCCCATCGACGCCACCTTCCTGTTCATCGCCGATGTTCATGCCTGCCGTATGCGAGCGGCTTGAGCCCCAACTGCCTGCAGGAAGGCAAGACCGACGCCGCGCTGCTGCGCAATGTTGCGGCGCTGAATGCCCTCGAGGACAAGGATTGGCCGTCCGAAATCAATGGCGTTGCCACTCGCCTGCGCTCAGCCGGCAGCCGCATCGGCGCGCCGCTTGGCCTTGTCGTCGGCGGGGACATCACCGATGATGGCGGCGGGCAGATCACCCAACCCAGCGAGGGCACCCAGCTGCTCCAGTTCAGCCAGCGCTACCAGCAGGGCGTTGGCCCCGATCGCGTGCACATGCCCGTCTATGTCGGGCTCGGCAACCATGATCTCGACCAGAACGGGCCGCCGCGCCATGTCAATTGGTACCGGCGCGAATTGCGCGACTATGTCGAGGTCAATCATCGCGCCGGCGTCTTCTTCAAGCCGCCGGTGCCGGCCACCGATTATGACGTCGCCACCGACTGCTATTCCTGGGACTGGGGCGGCCTGCATCTGATCCAGACGCATCGTTTTGCCGGCGATACCGGCCACGGCGCCGACTCCAGCCTGCCATGGCTGAAGCAGGATCTGGCGACCTATGCGGCGGATGGCCGCCCGGTCATCCTGTTCCAGCACTATGGCTGGGACACTTTTCGATAGAACGCTGGGATGCCGCCAAAAGGCACTACGACGATGACGGTATCGGTGCACCGCACTGGCGGAGCGAGGCCGACCGGCAGGCGCTGCTGGCGGCGCTCAAGGGCTACAATGTCGTCGGCATTTTCCATGGCCACCAGCACGATACGCCGCTGGTCTATCGCAGGGATGGGCTCGATCTGTTCAAGCCGAAGGCTGCCTATATGGGAGGTTTCGCGCTGGCCAAGGTAACCAGCGACGGCATGGACGTGGTGCTGGGCGAGGCGACCGGTGATCATGGCGAGGTCGCCTTCACCAATGCTTTCAGCAAGGGCTGGAGCACATGAAAAAGGCGGCCCTCGCGGTCGCCTTTCCCGACAAACAGAGCGTTTCTCGATGTCGGATCAGAGCGCTTTCTTGACCTTGTCCTTCACATCGCCATAGGCCTTCTGCACCTTGCCGGCGATCTTGTCGGCCGTGCCTTCAGCCTGGGTCCGCCTGTTGCCGGTTGCCTTGCCGGCGGCTTCCTTGACCGAGCCCTTGACCTGCTTGGCAACACCCGCGACCTGATCCTTGTTCACCATTTTCCGCATCTCCTGGGAGTTTTGAATTCGGAGGAATTCATCCGCGGGAAGCTAACGAGCCCGGCGTCGGTTAGGTTCCAGGCGTCGCCCGGGCAGCAGATCAGGTCGCGCTGTCGCCTCCCGGGGCAAGTTTGGCGAGTTAGGCTGTGACCAAGCGCCGACCAAAGGGATGCTGGGTAATCGTGCGTGGGGAGAGAAAAATGGCTGAATTCACGCTCTTCATCGGCAACAAATGCTTTTCCTCATGGTCGCTGCGGCCATGGGTGGCAATGAGGCATCTGGAAATCCCGTTCGAGGAGGGTTTCGTGCGGCTGCGCACGCCTGAGACCTTTGCCAATCTGGCGAAAGTGTCGCCGACCGGCCAGGTACCGGTCTTGAATCACAATGGCAAAATCGTCTGGGAAACCCTTGCCATCCTTGAATATCTGGCTGACCTGTTTCCGGACAAAAATCTCTGGCCGGCCGACATCGACGCCCGCGCACTGGCGCGTTCGGCGGCGACCGAGATGCATTCCGGCTTTCGCGAGGTCCGCTATGGCTGGCCGATGAATTTGCGCAGGCCGAAGGGCCACAAGCCGCTCGACGCCGAAGGCGAGGCGCAGCGGGCGCGCATCGAGGCGTTGTGGCGCGAGTGCAGGGAAAAATACGGCAAGGGCGGTCCGTTCCTGTTTGGCCATTTCACCGCCGCCGACGCCATGTATGCACCAGTCGTCACCCGTTTCGACACCTATGGCGGCACGCTGGCGCCCGATACGCGAGCCTATGTCGACGCTGTGCTTTCCACGCCGGCGATGCGTGATTGGTATGCCGAAGCGGCCAGGGAGACATGGCCCGAGCCTGGCCCGGACGAATGAGGGCCTGGAGCGTGAGGGACATTCCGGCTGCGCGTCACTCGTTGTCCGGCGTGCCGTCCGCCTTGGCAAGAGCCCGCCTGCCGCGGATGAGCGTGGTGTCGTGAGCGCGCCAAATAAAACGCCCCTCGCGCTTGTTATTACGCGGGGGGCGTCTTTGCCATCAGCCGTTCTTCGATTGCTCTCATGAACTGCCGACGACAGCTAATAAATGCACCTTTGCGCAGATGGTTCCCCGGATGCGCAAAATTTTTTGATGCCGCAGATTTTCTCGAGTTGACGGCAGCAGGCGCTGTCCTGGCGTTCCTGTCCGCCCGTCATGCCGGCGGTTTGCCGCAGGCATGGTCCATGCAGATTTGACAGCGCGCCAAAAGAAGCCTAAAAGCATTTCGTCGATATTTGTTTGACTGACTTTTGTTATCCGCGCTTTCGAGCGCGCCTTTGACGAACTTCCCACATCAAAAATCGGGACAAACGACGTCGTGCATCCGCATGACGTCGAACGAATATTTGCCATGGAAAGGGTTCGTCATGAGCACCGGCACAGTTAAATGGTTCAACGCCACCAAAGGTTTTGGTTTTATTCAGCCTGACGACGGCTCGGCCGACGTTTTTGTCCACATCTCAGCCGTAGAGCGCGCCGGTATGCGCGACATCGTCGAGGGCCAGAAGCTCGGCTACGAGATGGTCCGCGACAACAAGTCGGGCAAGATGTCCGCCGACCAGTTGAAGGCGGCCTGAAAACAGAATTCAGCGCTCCCGGTGGCCACGGATGTACTGGCACCGGTGAGTGGCGAATTCGGGCGCATGGCGGCGGAGACCTGAGTTTCCGCAGTATGTCATGCGCATGAGAAGGGCGTTTCGTGCATCCCCCGTGCATCCTTTTGGATGTCATCTGGTTGCGCGGCACCTTTACGGAAGGTCAGGCGGTGCCTGGCCTTTTTCATTTTGCGGGTCTAGCCGCCGAAAGTGCGCTGCGCGTCGGCCTGGACGTGCTAAGGGACGCTCCAGCAACTTGAATCCCCGTATTGCTTTGTGCGTGCCTCCGACCGAAGTCTCGGTCCTGGCGTATCGGCACAGGCTCCTGACAGGAGAAAGATTTTGACCACCACCAGTTCAAAGACAGCCGTCGATCAGGCCGTATCGCTGTTCAGCAAGACGCAAACCCAGTCGATGTCGCTTAACCGCATCAATTCCGAGCGCGACGCCGTCAGCGAGGCGCGAGAAGCCAAGACCGCGCGTCTGCGCGAATTGCGCCTGGAAAAGGAAGCCGACGAGCTGGCAGCGGCCGCGGCGCTCGCCGCTTTGCCGAAACGGGCCGGAAGACGCTAATGGCCACCAAGCGCGTGCCTCCGAAACTGATCGCCGCCGACTCGACCATCGCCGACGTGGTCGATGGCCTCAACAAGCCGGTCGAATATGTGCGTCGGGTACTGGAAAAGCTGGAGCGCTGCAAACGCGCCCACGGCGATGCCCAGGTGCGGGTCGGTGTGCGCGGTCGCGCCGAATGCCCTAACTATTTGATCGAATATGTCCGCGAAGACGCCAAGACCCATGAGCGGGTGACGTATCAGGATGCCGCCTATAGCGGCAGCACCCATCGCGAGCTCGCAGTGCATCACATCGCGGAAGTCAGAAACTGGTCGCCCGAGGAAATGAACATCACGGCGGTTTCGGCGCTGATCGGCCGCCTGCGCAATCCGCGCGCACCATCATCGCGTTTCGCCGACGAGGACTGACATGGCCATAAAATTCTCCACCAAGGACCAGCCGGCAGCCCCGGCCGCCGCCGCGAAACCAGCCAAGCCGGTCGCCGCGCCGAAAGCCGGCAGCAGCGCCGAGACCTCGACCGATCTCTTCAAGTCGCCGACGGATTCGCCCAAGGGCAAGACAAAGAAGAAATAGCGCCTTGCCGCAAGACGCCGATCACAATCCTGCAGCATCAGGGCTGTCTGCCCTGGTGGCCGCTGCGAGCCTTTTGTCGCAACGCGGCACCGCTGCTCTGTTCGACTGCCAGAGCTGCGGCGCCTGCTGTTCCTACTCGGCCGAGTGGCCGCGCTTTTCCACCGAGGACGACGCGCAGCTCGACCGCATCCCGGAAAAATATGTAGCGGCCAATCTGTCCGGCATGCGTTGCGAGGGCGTGCGCTGCTCGGCGCTGTGCGGCGAGATCGGCAAGTCGACCGCTTGCGGCATCTATGACGTCCGCCCGGATGTCTGCCGTGCCTGCATGCCTGGGGACGACGATTGCCTGATGGCGCGCCGGGCACACGGATTGCCGGTGTAACGGCCAATCTCCCCACTCGTGGGGGAGATGCCCGGCAGGGCAGAGGGGGGCGCTGGCCCGCTGGCTTCTCAGTCGAGCTTCAATCGTACGCCCAAGTAGATTTCGGCGAGAGAGGATCGGGATGTAGACGATCCTTCGCGCCCCCTCTGGCCTGCCGGCCATCTCCCCCACAAGGAGGGGAACATTAAGCCCAGGGGAATCGCTTCAGGTTAACGTTGATTTTTGACGGATGAGATTTTCGAGATAATCGGCGTTGAGATTGGCGAGTTTTCGTCGAACCTTGAG